>CAKULR010000272.1 GCA_934667295.1 uncultured Kiritimatiellota bacterium | reverse complement strand
CCCCGTCCCGGCCTCGGCCGTCTTCGACGGGCCGCCCGCGCCGACGCGCCTTGCTGCGCCGTCGGCGGACCGGCGAGACGCACGAGATTATTACGCGGTAGAATCTCAACTCGCGGCGGCGCGGCGGATCGTGGAGGGGTGTGGGAACACGTGCGCGGCGCTCTTTCGGGCCGTCGACGCCGCGCGTGAAGGGGAGGGCGCTTGCGTCGGGGAAGCAGGCGGGGAGACGGCATCCGATGGCGGGGGCGGAACGTGTGAAGCCCGGACGCGCGGGCGCGCGTCCCTCCCCTAGGCGCGCCCCGGCGCGGGACGGACGAACAGGCCCGCTCGGACGCCATGCACCGGGCCCGTTTGGACGCCATGCGCCGGGGGCGGTGGAGCCTTCCGCCCTGTCGCGGAATCGGGCGGGAATTGTGCCTTTGTGCGGGGTGGGTTCAGTGTGGAGGAACGTCCAAGGTGCTTTCCACAGAGGCCGAAAATATTTTCTGCCCAGTGCCCATTGGGGTCGGACGGGGAATCGGGATAAGCTGTCCCGAAAAAACCGGGATAAGGGTGCTGTAGAATCCGGCTGTAGAATCCCCCCTTGCGGGGGCGGGCGCCAAATGCTATACTATTTGCCTGTTTTCCGAGCGCGGGAGGGCCGAGTGGCCGTTGCCGCGCGGAAGCGAACGACGTTCCGGCTTGTCCAGGCCGGGGCGCCAAAGCGGATTAACCAGGGAAGACACGGGCCGGTTCGCCCCTGTTTCCCGCCAACGGACACGAAAGGTTACGATACAAGATGGATATGCCGATCTCCCAGGCCACGGGCCTGACGCTTAAGGATCTCTTCGACGCCGGACTTCACTTCGGCCACCAGACGAAGCGCTGGAACCCGAAGATGAAACCCTACATCTTCGACAAGCGCAACGGCATCCACATCATCGACCTCACCCAGACGGTGACGTTCATCGACGAGGCGGCGGAATTCCTCCGCAAGACGATTCTCGACGGCAAGAAGATCCTCTTCGTCGCGACGAAGAAGCAGGCCCAGGAGCTCGTCAAGCAGGCCGCCGAGGCGTGCGGGCAGTTCTACATGACCGAGCGCTGGCTCGGCGGCACGCTCACGAACGCCCAGACGATCCGGGGCAGCGTGAAGCGCATGAAGCAGCTCCAGGCGTTCGGCGCCAAGAACAACGGCGTGCTCTCCGTCCACAAGCAGGAGAACTCGATGCTCCGCCGCGAGCTCGCCAAGCTGGAGAAGAACCTGACGGGCATCGCCGACATGGACGAGAAGCCGGGCGCGATCTTCGTCGTCGACGTCTGCCGCGAGCTCAACGCCGTCAAGGAGGCCTCCCGCCTCCACATCCCGATTGTGGCCATCACGGACACGAACGCGAACCCGGACCCGATCGACTACGTCATCCCCGGCAACGACGACTCCGTGCGCGGCATCGAGCTGATCGTCGAGGGCATCGTCCGGGTCGTCAAGGCCGCCAACGACGAATACTCCGCCCGCGCCGCCGA
>CAKULR010000271.1 GCA_934667295.1 uncultured Kiritimatiellota bacterium | reverse complement strand
CCGCGCACTTCCTCACGTCCACGTTGTGCTCGATCACGACGACCGTGTTCCCGCCGTCGCGCAGCTTCAGGAGCAGCTGCATGAGCTTCGCGATGTCGTCGAAGTGGAGGCCGGTCGTCGGTTCGTCAAGCAGGTAGAGCGTGCGTCCCGTCGAGCGGCGCGACAGCTCGGTGGCGAGCTTGATGCGCTGCGCCTCGCCGCCGGAGAGCGTCGTCGCCGACTGCCCGAGGCCGATGTAGCCGAGGCCCACGTCCACGAGCGTCTTCAGCTTCGCCGCGAGGCGCGGCACCTTCGCGAAGAAGTCGTACGCCTCCGCCACGGTCATGTCGAGGATGTCGGAGATCGTCCTGCCGTTGTACTTGACCTCCAGCGTCTCCTTGTTGAAGCGCCGTCCGCCGCACTGCTCGCACGTCACGTAGACGTCGGGGAGGAAGCTCATCTCCAGCTTCCGCACGCCGTCGCCGCCGCACGTCTCGCACCGTCCGCCCTTCACGTTGAAGCTGAAGCGGCCCGGACCGTACCCGCGCGCCTTCGCCCCCTCGGTCTTCGCGAACAGTTCGCGGATCTCCGAGAAGAACCCCACGTAGGTCGCCGGGTTCGAGCGCGGCGTGCGCCCGATCGGGCTCTGGTCGATCTCGATCACCTTGTCGATCTGCTCCACGCCCGTCAGCTTCCGGAACTTCCCCGGCACGGCCTTCGCCTGGTAGAACCGCCGCATCAGCTCGCGCTTGAGCGTTTCGTCGATGAGCGTCGACTTGCCGCTGCCGCTCACGCCCGTCACCACGGTGAACGCCCCGAGCGGGATCCGCACCGTGATGTTCTTGAGGTTGTGCTCCGTGCAGCCGGAGAGGGTGAGGAAGCGGGTCTTGGGGGTTGGGGGCTTTGGATTTGGGGATTGGACGATCGACTTGCGGCCGGTCAGGTAGTCGGCGGTGAGCGTCTTCGCCTTCAGGAGGCCGGCGTAGTCGCCCTGGTACATCACGCGGCCGCCCTCGCGTCCGGCGCCGGGGCCGAGGTCGACGATGTAGTCGGCGGTGCGCATCATCTCGCCGTCGTGTTCCACGATGACGACGGTGTTGCCCCGGTCGCGCAGTTCGTGGAGCATCGCGATCAGCTTCTCGTTGTCGCGCGGGTGGAGGCCGATGGTCGGCTCGTCGAGCACGTAGAGGACGCCGACGAGGCCGCTGCCGATCTGCGAGGCGAGGCGGATGCGCTGCATCTCGCCGCCCGAGAGCGTCGCGCTCGCGCGGTCGAGCGTGAGGTAGTCGAGCCCCACGTCGTTCAGGAAGCCGAGCCGCTTGACGATCTCCTTGAGAACGTCCTTGACGGGCGCGAGGTCGCCGGGGACGTCCGCCGCCTTCCCCACGGCCCGGTCCAGGAGCTGCCGGAAGAACGCCAGCGAGTCCTTCACGGGCATGGCCATCACGTCGACGATCGTCTTGTCCGCGACGGTGGCGACGCGGGACTCGGGGCGCAGGCGCGAGCCGTGGCAGTCCGGGCACGTCCGGTCGCTCTGGT
>CAKULR010000270.1 GCA_934667295.1 uncultured Kiritimatiellota bacterium | reverse complement strand
GGCGCTTCCTCACGGGGCGCGCCGCGCGCCATCCCGACTGCACGTTCCTCGGCGTGGAGCGGATGCTGGAGCGCGTCCACGTCTTCGACGGGAAGACGCGCCGCCTCGGGCTCGCGAACGCCCACGTACTGCGCCTCGAAGCGCTCTACACCTTCCACTACCTGCTGCCGGAGCACCACGCGCGCGTCGTCTACGTGTTCTTTCCGGACCCGTGGCCGAAGAAGAAGCACCATTCCCACCGCCTGTTCGGTCCGCTCTTCCTGAACGCGCTCTGGAAGCGCCTGGAAGTCGGGGGGCGGCTGGAGTTCGCGACGGACCACGCGGAATACTTCCAGGCGGTGGAGGCGTGCTTCGCCGGGGACGCGCGCTTCGAGCGCGTCGCGCCGATGGAGCGGGGGCCCGACGAGTGGACCGAGTTCGAGACGCTGTTCCGGGGGCAGGGACTGCCCATCCACGCGGCCGCCTGGCGGTCGCGTCCGGTGGCGGACGAACGGCCGCTCGCGCCGCTCGCGATCGCGCCCGAGGACGAGCCGCGCGAGGGGATCGTGCGCCGCGTGTGCCGGGGCAAGGAATGGAGAGAGGAGCAGAAACATGCTGACCGTGACGAAGAGCGTCAAGTTTGACGCGGCGCACGTGCTGACGAACCACCAGGGGCTCTGCAAGAACCTGCACGGGCACACGTACCGCGTGGAGGCGAGCGTGTGCCAGGCGCCGGAGGACACGGCGGACATGGTGATCGACTTCAAGGACCTGAAGCGCGTGTGCGAGGAGGTGATCCTCGCGCGCTTCGACCACGCCTTCATCTACGACAGTTCGTCCGCCGGCGAGAGCGAGATCGCCGCCGTCGTCGCGAAGAACGGCATGCGCGCCGTCGCGATTCCGTTCCGCTCCACGGCGGAAAACCTCGCGCGCCACTTCTACGGCGAACTGAAGGCCCGGATTCCGGGCCTGTGCCGCGTGAAGGTGTGGGAGACGCCGGATTCCTGCGCGGAGTACACGGCATGAGCGGGCGCTACCGGCTGCACGCGATCTTCTCCTCGCTGCAGGGGGAGGGCCGCAACGTGGGGCGCCCCGCGACGTTCGTCCGCTTCTCGTCCTGCAACCTCGCGTGCAGCTGGTGCGACACGCACAAGGACGAGAAGATGCAGCTCACCGCGTCCGAGATCCTGCGCGAACTCGGGAAGCTGGGGAACCGGAGCGTGATCGTGACGGGCGGGGAGCCCACGATCCAGCCGGGGCTCGACGACCTGCTCCTCGCACTGCGGGGGGCGGGCTATTGGCTCGCGCTGGAGACGAACGGCGTCGTGGCGCCGCCGCGTCCTGACCTCTTCGACTACATCGCCGTCTCGCCCAAGCCCCAGTACCTCTCGCGCTACCTCGACGAGACGATGCTGCGTCGGGCGGACGAGGTGCGCATCGTGGCGACGACGGTGGAGATCGCCGCGTTCTGCCGCACGATGCGCGCGCGCATCCAGGCCGACGCCTACTACATCTCGCCGCTGGAGTCGGAAGGGCGCATCCACTACCGGCGGGCCCTCTCGCT
>CAKULR010000269.1 GCA_934667295.1 uncultured Kiritimatiellota bacterium | reverse complement strand
GGCTTCCACGGCGCCCAGCGGAAGGGGGCGGAGGGGCAGCAGGTCGTCTTGATCGCGAGGGGGCCCTGCACGGCCCTGGCGAAGGCCCAGTCCAGCACGCGGTCCGTCTGTTCGGGCGAAAGGGCGTAGCGGGCGATGCCCTTGCCGCGCCCGACGGGGACGAGGAAGAAGAGGTCGAGCTTCGCGGCGCCGAGCCGCACGGCCGCGTCGTAGAGGGCGTCGAGGCGGTCCAGGTTGAGCGTGGAGACGGTTGTGTTCACCTGGAAGGGCATGCCGAGGGCGGCGGCGATGCGCATGGCGCGCGTCACGTTGTCGTAGGCGCCGGCGACGCCCCGGAAGGCGTCGTGCGTGGCGGCGTCGGGTCCGTCGAGCGAGAAGGAGCAGGCCAGCACGCCGGCCGCCTTCAGCTCGGCGAGGCGTTCCTCCGTGACGAGCATGCCGCAGGGGGCCATCACGCTGCGGATGCCGAGGGCGGTGGCGTGGGAGACGAGCGCGAGGATGTCGGGCCGGAGCATCGGCTCGCCGCCGGTCCAGATGACGAGGGGCGGCGGCGGGGCGGCGGGGGCGGCGAGGGAGTCGCGCACTCGGCGGCATTCGGCGGTGGTGCGGTCGCGGGCGTAGGGGAGGTCGGCGGCGCCGGCACGGCAGTGGCGGCACTTGAGCGGACAGCGGCGCGTCACCTCCCAGGCGAGGACGCGGGGCATGCGGAATGGAACCTTGTCGTTCATGTCCGCCTATTGTAGCATAAGCGGCGCGGCCGGGTTGACATCCCGCGCGGATTCCGATACCATTTCCCCTCCATGTCAAAGAAGTTCATCGTCGCCTGCGGAGGTACCGGCGGGCATACGTTTCCGGGTCTGGCCGTCGCGCGCGAGCTGCGCGCGCGCGGGCACGAGGTCGTGGTGTGGGCGTCTGGGCGCTCCATCGAGGGCTCGGTGATGAAGGCGTGGGACGGCGCGGTCTTCTCGACGGGCGCGCGGCAGCTGCGTGCGCGAAATGCGTTCGCGAACCTGTTCTCCATCCTGCGGTGCCGGGGCGAGATGAAGCGCTTCGCGCCGGACGCCCTGCTCGCGATGGGGTCCTATTCGAGCCTCCCGCCGGTCCTCGCCGCGCGCGCGTATTCCGTTCCCGTGGTGCTGCACGAGGCGAACACCGTGCCGGGGCGCGCGGTGGAGTTCCTGGCGCGGTACGCGCGGAAGGTGGCGATCTCCTTCGAGGAGACGGCGGAGCACCTGCGGGGGCGCAGGACGGTCCTCACGGGGCTGCCCGTGCGGGCGGAGATCGCGGGGCGGCCGCGCCTGGACGACGTGCCGGAGGAGGCGTTCTGCGTCTTCGTGACGGGCGGCAGCCAGGGCGCCCACCGGGTGAACGAACTCGTGAGCCAGGCGCTCGTCCTCGTGAAGGGCGATCTGGAGAAGCGGAACTTCCCGCGCCCGCTCTTCGTCATCCACCAGACGGGCACGGCGGACGAGGCCGCCGTGAAGGCGTGCTACGAGGCGGCCGGCATCCCTGCCCGTGTCCGGGCGTTCGAAAACGAGATGGGGCGTGCCTACACGTC
>CAKULR010000268.1 GCA_934667295.1 uncultured Kiritimatiellota bacterium | reverse complement strand
GATTCTTCAGGGGCTCGTATCGTTGTATCTGCACGACCGTCGGCTTGGCGCGCAATGTACCCGCGCCGCCCTCGGCGCGTGGCGCTGAGGGGACCCTCCCGCGTGTTCGCGTTCCCTACGGGAGGGACGCGCTTGTCGCGTCCGCGTTCCCTGCGGGAGGGACGCAATTTATTGCGTCCGACCACTCGGCGCGTGGCGTTCAACGACGGGAAGACGCCACATGCCGACATGCGTACGAATGGAAAGGGGGATGGTGGGACAGGGGAGACTCGAACTCCCAACCTACGGTTTAGGAAACCATCGCTCTGTCCAGTTGAGCTACTGTCCCGAATGACGTGGGGCGTATGATACCAAATCCCCGCTTCACACGCTAGGGCGTTTTTGATAAAATCCTTCCACGGTTCGATAAAATGACTGTGCTGCAGCTTGCCATCATCCTTTCCTGGACGGTCTGTGCCGTCGGTCTCGCGGTCTATGCGGCCGCGATTGCCCGTGAAATCACCTATGTCACGCTGGCCGACGGGCGGAAGGCGGAGCGGAAGATCCCCCTCCCGATGCGCCTGTTGCTGCCGCTCGTCCCGAACCTCGCGCGGTTCGTCTCCGGCCGGGCCTTCGAGCGCCAGCGCCGCGAGGCCGAATGGATGCTCGTCGCCGCCGGACTGGAGGGGCTTCTCTCGGCCACCGAATTCGTCGCGCTCAAGTTCCTGATGCCGCTCGTCTGCGGCGGCGCGTGGTGCCTGTCCATGCTCTTCCTCGGCACGCTCGTCCCCGATTCGTTCCTCTCCCGGAACGTGTTCATCCTCTGCCTGTTCGGCGTCGCGTGGTTCTACGTCTATCCGCTCATCTGGCTGCGGGGGACGCTCCGGCGGCGGCACCTGGAGATCACGCGCGCGCTGCCGTTCGTCCTCGACCTGCTCACGCTGAGCGTGGAGGCGGGGATGGACTTCCTGAGCGCGCTGCAGCGTAACTGCGCGCGGCGGCGGCTCGACGCGCTCAACGAGGAGCTGATCCGCATGACCCGGGAGATCCAGGTGGGGACGCCGCGCCGCGTGGCGCTGCGGAACATGGCCGCGCGCGTGCGCCTGCCGGACCTGAAGGGCGTCACGCACGCGCTCATCCAGGCGGACGAGCTGGGCGTCTCGATCGGGTCGATCCTCCGCATCCAGAGCGAGCAGCTGCGCGGACGGCGGTTCGACCGCGCCGAGAAGCTGGCCAACGAGGCACCGGTGCCGATGCGCGGTCCGCTCAGCCTCTGCATCTTCCCCGCCGTGTTCATCATCCTGCTCGGCCCTATTGTCCTGCAGGCCGCGAATAACATCCTTTGACCCAGACCCGGAACACACCATGAAGAAGACACCGAAAATCCTCGTGACGGTCGGCCCCCTCCAGGGCCGGCGCTTCGCCGTGACGGAGCGCGGGCTCCGCCTCGGGCGTTCGTCCACCTGCGAGATCGCCATGCCCGATCCCGCCCTCTCCCGCAACCACTGCCTGTTCGAGCTGCGCGACGGCGACCTGTGGGTGACCGACCTCGCGAGCGCGAACGGCACGATCGTGAACGGCGTCGCGCTGGG
>CAKULR010000267.1 GCA_934667295.1 uncultured Kiritimatiellota bacterium | reverse complement strand
GGGCACACCACGGGAGGGACGCGCTTGTCGCGTCCGCCCCCCCCCCTCCAGCCACGCAGGACCACGGAGGGCACAACACGGGAGGGACGCAATTCATTGCGTCCGGACCCTCCCTATCCATTTAGTGCCTAAACGACCGCTGGCCGGTGAAGACCATGGCGACGTTTGCGTCGTTCGCGCAGTCGATGACGTCCCAGTCGCGGATCGCGCCGCCGGGCTGGACAACCGAGGTGATGCCCTCGCGGATGCCGACCTCCAGGCCGTCGCGGAACGGGAAGAACGCATCCGACACCATCGCGCAGCCGGGGAGGCCCCCCTTCTCGGCCCGCGTCTGCTCCATGACCTCGGCCTGTTTCCGCGCGCCGTCCTCGTCGCCGAAGACGAGGCGCAGGTCGTTGAAGGGCTTGCCGAACTTCTCCCACGCCAGCCAGTCCGCATGCTTCGTGTAGGCCTTGTCGCGCGCGATCTCGGCGACGCCCACGCGGTCCTGCTCGCCCGTGCCGATGCCGACCGTCACGCCGTCCTTGACGTAGAGGCGGTTGCAGACGGCGGGCATGAAGTCTTCGGGACGGCGCGCCTGGGCGACGAAGCTCGTCTGGGCGACGATGCCGCCGTCGATGAGGCTCTTGAAGTCGATGACGGGCCGCGCGACGAAGTCCACGAGGCGCGCCATGTTGCGGATGCGGAAGACGCGCAGGTTCTTCTTCGCGGCGAAGAGGTCCATCACGCCGGGCGCGAACTCGGGGGCGACGACGACCTCGGCGTAGTTCTCGACGATCAGCTTCGCCGTTTCGAGGTCGCATTCGCGGTTGAGGGCGATCGCGCCGCCGAACGCCGCCAGGCGGTCCGCCTTGTTCGCGCGGTAGTAGGCTTCGGCGAGCGTTTCGCCGAGCGCGACGCCGCAGGGGTTGTTGTGCTTGACGATGACGGCGCAGGGCTTGTCGGTGAGGTAGCGGAGGATGTTGAGCGCGTTGTCCGTATCCGTCACGTTCGTCTTGCCGGGGTGCTTGCCGCTCTGGAGCAGTTCGGGCGTGGAGGCGAGGTACTGCCCCGGCTGCAGCATCTCCACGTCGCCGAGGACGAGGTTGCCGTTCACGAGCTTGTAGAGCGCGGCCTCCTGCCCGGGGTTCTCGCCATAGCGAAGCCCCTTCTCCTCGCCGCCGATGTTCCAGGTCACCTTCTCGTAGCGGAGCGTTTCGCGCCGGTCGCCGGTGATGAACGAAATCTCCATCTTCGGCGCGAAATGGTCGGCTTCGATGGTCCTGTAGGCGGCTTTCAGATCTTTCAGGAAATTCCTCTGGTTGTGGAGTCGGAAAAAAGACATGTTCATTTTAGCACAGAGCCCAACACCCGCGCAAGGAAATGCCACCCAAAACTCCACAGGAGGGAGTTAGGTTCCAGGTTCTAGGTGTTCAGGTTCTAGGTTTCAGCTACGGGAGGGACGCGCTCCGTCGCGTCCGCCCCCACGTCGCCCCCTCGCACGCCGGCCCGGCGCGCAATGTACCCGCGCCGCCCCCGGCGCGTGGCGCCGAAAGGGAACGCCCCACGGGAGGGACGCGCTTGTCGCGTCCGGGCCC
>CAKULR010000266.1 GCA_934667295.1 uncultured Kiritimatiellota bacterium | reverse complement strand
CGCGCTCGCCGCCCGCGCGTTCATGCTCGTCTCCTTCTCCGAGGCGATGACGTCCTGGACGCCCTCTCGCTGGAAGGCCGCCGCCGGGGCGGTGGACGCCACGACCACCGCGACGCCGCTCAGCTACCTCAAGACCTTCGCGACGGCGGCCTGGGAGAAGCTTCCCGAAGCGGAACGCGCACTCGACTTCACGAACGGCTCGTTCATCCACACCGCCTTCTTCGGGAACGTCAACGGCTGCCTCGGCGAAGTGAGCGCCCTCGCCCTTCTGCTCGGCGCCGCCTACCTGCTCGTGCGCCGCGTCATCACCTGGCACATCCCCGTCGCCTTCATCGGCACGGTCGTCCTCTTCGCGTTCTTCCACTACGGCATGGACCTGAACGCCCTCAAGCTCGCGGAGGTCCACGTCTTCTGCGGCGGCGTCCTGCTCGGCGCCTGCTTCATGGCGACGGACTACGTGACCTCGCCCGCCACGCCCCTCGGCAAGCTCGTCTTCGGCTGCGGGTGCGGACTCGTCACGATGCTCATCCGCCTCCACGGCGCCTTCCCCGAGGGCGTCTCCTTCGCCATCCTCATCCTGAACGCCTTTACGCCCCTCATCTCCCGCTTCACGCAGCCGAAGCCCTTCGGAGCCCGTCGATGAAGAACATGCTCAAGCTCATCCTGCCCCTCACGGCGATCTCCGCCGTCTGCGCGGCGGTTCTCGCGGTCATCGATTCCCTCACCCGCCTCCCCATCGCGAACATCGCGACGCTCAAGGTGAACCGCGCCGCCCAGGCCGTGATGCCCGCCGGCGTGAAGGCGCTCGCCCCGCGCCCCGACCCCGCCGACACGAACGTCGTCCTCTTCGTCGGCTATGCGGACGACGCCCGCACGAAGGTCCTCGGCTAC
The DNA here is from genome assembly GCA_934667295.1 of uncultured Kiritimatiellota bacterium. Lineage (GTDB taxonomy): Bacteria > Verrucomicrobiota > Kiritimatiellia > RFP12 > UBA1067 > RUG572. The sequence continues at coordinate 731 of CAKULR010000266.1, read as the reverse complement.
GCCGTCCCCGGCACGAGCCCCAACGGCTACGGTGGCGACATCCGCCTCATGGCGGGCCTCACGGCCGACCGCGCGGTCGTCACCTACCGGGTGCTCGCCGCCAACGAGACGCCCGGCCTCGGCGCGAAGCTCGGCGACGCGGCATTCACCGCGCAGTTCGCCGGACAGCCCGCCGCCGCGCTCAAGGTGAAGAAGGACGGCGGCCCCATCGACGCCCTCACCGGCGCCACCATCACCTCGCGCGCCGTCTGCGAAGCCCTCGCCGACGCGGTGGCCCGCGTGGACCGCCTGGAGGGCAAGTCCTCCGCCGCCGTGCCCGCCGCCCCCCCGCCGCCACAGGAAGGCCGCCTGATTCTCGACCCCGCCCAGCCCGCCACCGCGCTGAAGGTACTGCCCAGGGGCACCGTCACCGCCGTCGTGTGCGGCCAGGGCCCCCGCTTCCCGCTCTTCGAAGGACGCAACGCCGCCGGGAAGACGACGGGCTACGCCGTCGTCGGCACCGGCACGGGGAAAGGCCCCGGCGGCAGCCTCGTCGTCCACTACCTCTACGGCTTCACCCCGTCCGGGCAGCTTTCGTACACCGTGCGTCCCCTTCCCGTCAACCAGCTCGACATCGCGACCGCCGACCTGGTCGCCGCCCAGCGGGACGCCCTCAACGCCGCCCTGCGCGACGCCCAGGAACAGGTCCGGAAAGTGTTGTATGACAACACCTCTGAAAAATGATGAAACGC
>CAKULR010000265.1 GCA_934667295.1 uncultured Kiritimatiellota bacterium | reverse complement strand
GGCGTCGACACCCTCGCCTCGGGCGTCACCCTCCTCTGGCGGATCCTCGAACGGCCCGGCTACATCCAGCTCGAACCCGAACGGCTGCGCAGCATCCTCGTCGGCTGCGGGCGCGGCCAGTTCGCCACCGCCACCGCGAGCGGCGAGAACCGCGCCCAGGCCGTCCTCGCCGCCCTCGCCGACCACCCGCTCCTCACGCGCGACGCCACCCCTCCCCCCATCCGCCCCCTCCTCGTCGGCGTGCTCGCGGGCGACGACCTCCGCCTCTCCGAGATCGCCGCCCTCTCCTGCGGCCTCTCCGCCGCGTTCGGTCCCTCCGCCTCCATCGAGCTGGGGACCGTCAACGACGAGCAGACCTTCTCCGGGCGCCTCTCCGTCGTGGTGCTGCTCTTCGAGGAGCACGCCACCCACACCACGCCGCACGCCTCCCCCCTGCGCGCGCCGGGGACGCCCGGCGGACGCCCCCACGGCGAACACGGCCTCGGGACGAACTCCCGCTTCCACCACACCGAGAAGACCGTCTGGCGCAACGAAGACCTCGACGTACCCACCTTCATCCGCCGGAATCTCACGCTGGACCGCTAAGTGCCGCGCGACGGACATATCCGCCTCCTCCCCCTCCACGTGGCGAACAAAATCGCCGCCGGCGAGGTCGTCGAACGCCCCGCCTCCGTCCTCAAGGAACTGCTGGAGAACGCCCTCGACGCCGGATCCACCCGCATCGAGGCCACCGTCGTCTCCGGCGGACGCAAGCTCGTCTCGGTGCGCGACAACGGCTGCGGCATGACGCGCGAGGACGCCCTCCTCTCGCTGGAACGCCAGGCCACCTCGAAGATCCGCGACGTGGACGACATCGAGCGCATCGACACCCTCGGCTTCCGGGGCGAGGCCATCCCCTCCATCGCCTCCGTCTCGCGCTTCACCCTCACCACGCGCCGCGCCGAGGACGAGGGCGGCACCTGCCTCACCGTCAACGCCGGCCTCCTCGCCGAGGTCAGGGACTGCGGTGCCCCGCCCGGCACCTGCGTCGAGGTGCGCGACCTCTTCTGCAACGTACCCGCCCGCCGCAAGTTCCTCCGCGCCTTCGCGACCGAGGAGGCCCACATCCGCGCCACCTTCACCGTCAACGCCCTCGCCCACCCCGACGTCGGCTTCACGCTGATCCTCGACGGACGCGAAGCCTACCGCCTCCCCCCCGGCGCCACGCTCGAAGAGCGCATCCGCGACCTCTTCGGCGCCCCCTTCGCCGAATCGCTCATCCCCGTCGGCATCTCCCCCGCACCGTCCCCTTCGTCCGTCCGCGTCCACGGCTACGTCGAACGCCCGGCGAACGGCCTCGCGAAGACGCCCACGGTCCGCCGCGACCAGTTCGTCTTCATCAACGGACGCCCCGCGACGGCCGCCGCCGTCAACTACGCGCTCCGCGAAGCCTACCCCCGCACACGCGAGGAGGCGCGCCCCGCCCTCGTCCTCTTCATCGACCTCCCGCCCGACCAGGTCGACGTCAATGTCCACCCCGCCAAGCGCGAGGTCCGTTTCCGCCGCCCGGCCGATGTCCGCGACGCGATCATCACGACCATCGGCGCCGCCCTCGCGCCCCCGGCACCGCCCCCGACAGCCGCCGTGCCGCCTTCGGTCCCCGCAGCATCCTCGGACGCCGCCCCTCCCGATTCGACCGCCCCGACCTTCGCGGTCCCCTTCTCCACCCCCGTCCAGACCTCCTTC
>CAKULR010000264.1 GCA_934667295.1 uncultured Kiritimatiellota bacterium | reverse complement strand
GCCGTCCTCGAAGCCGGCGCCGCGCGCGCGATCATCGGTTCGGCCGCGCTGGAGGATCCCGAATTCCTCACCCGCGCCGTCGAGCAGTACGGCGAGCGGATCGCGGTGGGCATCGACGCGCGCGGTGGCTTCGTGCAGACGCGCGGGTGGGTGAAGACCACCGAGGTGAGGGCGACGGACCTCGCGAAGGCCGTCGCGGCGATCGGCGTGAAGACGATCATCTACACCGACACGGCGACGGACGGCATGCTGGGCGGGCCCAACCTCGTGCAGATGGCCGCCATCTGCGACGCCGCCCCGTCCTGCCAGGTCACCGCGAGCGGCGGCGTGTCGAGCCCGACCGACGTCAAGAACCTCCTCGCGCTCGGCCGCCCCAACCTCCGCGCCGCCATCGTCGGCAAGGCCCTCTACGACGGCCGCGCGACGCTGCGCGTGATGAACGAGGCCGCCGACGGCAGGGTCTAGGGGAACGCGCCATGCTGCCAAAAGCCACGCTGGAGGTCCTGGAAAACGGACTCAAGCTCGTCCTCGTCCCAGACGACCACGTGGAGGGCGTCTCGTTTGGCCTCTTCGTCGCAAGCGGGTCCCGCCACGAAACGCCCGACCTCGCGGGCATCTCCCACTTCATCGAGCACATGCTCTTCAAGGGCACCGAGACGCGCAGCGCGCTCGACATCTCGACGGCGATCGAGGGGCAGGGCGGGAACTTCAACGCCTACACCTCCGAGGAGTGTACGTGCTTCTTCGCCCAGATGCCCTACGACCGCCTCGCGACGGCGGTGGACGTGATTTCGGACATGTACGCGCACGCGGCGATCCCCGACGCCGAGTTCGCGCGCGAGCGCGGCGTCGTCCTGGAGGAGATCAAGATGTACGCGGACGAGCCCGACTCGGTCGCGAGCGAAAACCTCTCCCGCGTCCTCTTCCCGAAGAACGCGCTCGGCCTGCCGATCGCCGGTTCGGCCGAGACGCTGAACGCGATGACGCCCGGGACGCTGCGCGCCTACATCCGCCGCGCCTACGTGCCGAAGGCGACGTGCGCCGTCGTCGCGGGCCGCTTCGAGGCGGACGCCGTCCGGCGGCTCGTCGCACAGGCGCTCGGGGGGCTCGCGGGCGGGGAACCGCTCGCGTTCGTCCCCGTGAAGCGGCGTCCGTTGCCCGTCCGGGAGATCCGCGCCACGCGCGACGTCCAGCAGGTGCAGCTCGCGCTGGGCTTCCGCTGCTTCGGCGTCCACGCGCCCGAGCGGAAGAAGTACGCGGCGAACGTCTTCGACTGCCTGATGGGGCGCACGATGAGCTCGCGTCTCTTCCAGAGCGTGCGCGAACGGCGCGGCCTCAGCTACGACATCCGCTCGCAGCTCCAGTACTTCGAGGACGTGGGGGGCTGGGCCGTCACGGCGGGGCTTGACACCGCGCGCGTCGAACGGGCCGTCGAGACGATCGAGAAGGAGTTCGCACGCATCCGCGCGCGTCGGCCTTCGTCCGCCGAACTGCGCCGCACGAAGGACTACCTGCTCGGCAACTTCCGCCTCGGGCTCGAAAACCAGCGCGCGCGCATGTTCTTCTTCGGCAACTGCGTGCAGACCTACGGGCACGTGCGCGATCCGGAGGAGCTGGTGAAGGGCATCGCGGCCGTCACGGCGGACGACGTGCTCGCCGTCGCGAACGAAATCCTCGACGACCGCCTCAAGAGCGTGTCGTGGGTCACGCCGAAGGGTGCATGAACCGGATCCTCTTCGAGGCGGACG
>CAKULR010000263.1 GCA_934667295.1 uncultured Kiritimatiellota bacterium | reverse complement strand
TGTGAACCCCGCCGGCACGCTCATCGCGCAGTTGCCCGCGAGCGCACTCGGGATCGTGAAGAGGTCGTTCAGGTACATCGTGAGCGGATCCTGCGTCGAGCCGATCGTGAACGCCGGCGTCGGCGCGACGGGCGTGAGGAGCGCGTCCACCTTCCGGAAGACCTGCTCGAAGTCGCGGCGGATGAGCGTGCGCACCTTCGATGCGCGCCCGTAGTAGGCGTCGTAGTAGCCGCTCGACAGCACGTAGGTGCCCATGATGATGCGGCGCTTCACCTCGGGACCGAAGCCCTCGGCGCGGCTGCGCGCGTAGAGGTTGAACACGTTGTCGCTCCTCGCCGAGCGGTGGCCGTAGCGCACGCCGTCGAAGCGCGCGAGGTTCGCGCTCGCCTCGGCGGGGGCGACCACGTAGTAGACCGCCATCGCGTACTCGGTGTGCGGGAGCGAGACCTCCACGATCTCCGCGCCCGCCGCCGCACACGTTTGGATCGCCGCGTCCGTGAGGCGCTTCACCTCGGGGTCGAGGCCGTCGATGTAGTATTCCTTCGGGAGGCCGATCCTCACGCCCTTCAGCGAGGCGCCCGCAAGCGCCGCCGCGTAGTCGGGCACCGGCTCGCGCGGCGTCGTGCCGTCCATCTCGTCGTGCCCCGCGAGGGCCTGGAGGAGCAGGGCCGCGTCCTCCACGCTCTTCGTCATCGGGCCCACCTGGTCGAGCGAGCTCGCGAACGCCGTCACGCCGAAACGGCTCACGCGCCCGTAGCTCGGCTTGAGGCCGACGCAGTTGCAGAAGCTCGCGGGCTGGCGGATCGACCCGCCGGTGTCCGTGCCGAGGGCCGCGATGCAGAGGTCGCCGCCCACCGCCGCCGCGCTGCCGCCCGAGCTGCCGCCCGGCACGCGCGTCACGTCGTAGGGGTTCACCGTGCGGCCGAGCGCGGAGTTCTCGGTGGAGGACCCCATCGCGAACTCGTCCATGTTCACGCGCCCCGCGCAGATGAAGTCGTGCGCCTTGAGGTTCTTGATGACCGTCGCGTCGTACGGGCTCACGTACCCTTCGAGGATCTTCGAACCGCACGTGCAGGGCTGCCCCTTCACGTTGATGAGGTCCTTGATCGCGATCGGCACGGCCTTCGGGTTCGCCCGCGCCGCCGCAAGCGCCCCCTCCTCGTCGAACGTCAGGTACGCGCCGATGCGCGGATTCTCGGCATGGACGCGGTCGATGACCGCCTGCACCAGCTCCTCGCCCGTGAAGTCGCCCTTCGCCAGGCCCTCGCGGGCCGCCTTGATTCCCAGCTTGAAAAGTTCCATGTTGCCTTCCTTTTCCTTCCGCAACGGACGGGGGCTCAGGCGCCCCCGAACCCCGGCCCATCGAGCCGCCTACGACGGTTATCTTTGTTAGCTCTCCGCCCCCTCCACGATCTTGGGCAGCATGAACTCGTCGCCCGTGCGCGCGGGGGCGTTGGCAAGCGCGGCCTCGCGGTCGAGCGAGGGGCGCACCACGTCTTCCCGGAAGGCGTTCACGATCTCGCGTCCGTGCATCGTGGGCGGCACGTCCGTCACGTCCACGGAGGCGATCTTTTCGACGTACTTGACGATATTTTCGAGCTGGGGCTGGAAAACGGCCTTTTCCGCGTCGGTCAGGTCCAGGCGCGCCAGTTCCGCCACGTAGGCGACATCGATGGTGGGCTTGTTCATAGAGGGGCTATTCTAGCATAAACGGCTGGCGGACGACGAGCGCGGGCGCGCCCTCGCGCGTGAACGTGGCCGTCGCCCCGTAGCGGCC
>CAKULR010000262.1 GCA_934667295.1 uncultured Kiritimatiellota bacterium | reverse complement strand
CCGCGTCAAGCCGCAACGTCCCGCCGCCGGAAACGGTCGTCGTGCCGTAATCCGACCACATGCCCTGGTAGACCTGCCTGAGTACGAACGTCGTCGAAGCGGGAATCGTCCAGGCCCCGCGCAAAGCCGACGCCGCAACCGTCGACGACAACGTCACCGTCCCCTGTCCGGCCCCCAGCACAAAGCCCCCGATGGACGACACCTTGTCGTTGACGAGGTTCGCGCCGTCCTCTGCGGCCGACAGGTCGTAGACGTGCGTCTTGGTGAAGTCAACCGTCCCGCCGTCCACCCAATTGGCCGGATCGGACCAGCTGGAACCATCCCCCGCGCCCGACCATTTCACCGTCTCGCCCGAACAGACGGCGACACCCATCCAGAAGACCAGCCCCAGCGCCCTGGCCCCGTTTTTCGTCAGAATGACGACTTTTCTATTTTTTTTTCTTTCATCGTTTCCTCCTCAATTTTCGAGCACAGCTCATGGTGTTTCCCCCTTGCGGGCCTTGGCATTCCCGTTCTGTGGACGGCACGCTCCGGTCGCTGCGGTCGTCGATTCGCGGATGACCAGCTCCGCCGTCGGCACGAGATGGAGCGGTTCCTGTTGCGGACGGGCGATCCGGGAGAGGAGCCGGTCAAACGCCGTCCGCGCAATCAGGTCGCACGGCTGCCGGATCGTCGTCAGCGCCGGCGAGGAGAGGCGGGCGATCTGGACGTCGTCGAAGCCCGCGAGGCGGACATCCTGCGGCACGCGGTGGCCCAGCGCCGTCAGCGTCTTCAGGAGGCGCGCCGCCAGCACGTCGTTCTCGCAGACGAAGGCGTCGGGGCGCGGACGCCGCGCCATCACGCGCCGGATCTCCTCCACGTCCAGCGGATCCGCCAGCACCACGTTCGAGGGCCGCCACCGGAGCCCGTTCGCGAGGACGGCGTTCCGCACGCCGAGCGCGCGGTTCCGGACGTTATGCACCCAGTTCGCGCGCAGGAGGAAATAGATCGTCCTCGCCCCGCAGTCCATGAGGTGCGCGGCCAGCCGCTCGCCGGCCCCGATGTTGTCGATCGACACGAGGTCGTAGCGGCTGCGCGCCGGCGCCGTGACGATGTCGCCGTCCAGCAGGACGACCGGAATCCCGGCCCGCGTGAAGGCGGCGAGGGTCTGGGCGTTGATCGCCGAGGCGTTTTCCGAATATTCGAGCGGCTGGAAGATGACGCCCGCAACCTTGCGCCGGATGAACCGCGCCGCGACCTCGACGGCCTCCCGTCCGTTCTCGGCCGAGTCGGGCGACCAGACGCCCTCCATCAAAACCGTGTAGTCCGCCGCATGCGCGGCCCTGAGCAGGGAGGCGACGATCGGCTGGAAGAACTCGGACGAATAGGAGATGCCGGGGATCATCAGCCCGACGAGCCGCGACCGCGCGCCGTTCGTGAGGAACGTGCCGGCGCCCGCCCGCGTGCAGACCAGCCCCTCCGCCTTCAGGCGGTCGAAGACCTTGACGGCCGTCGGACGCGAGACCGCGAACCGGCGGCTCACCCCCATGATGCTCGGGAACGGGTGCGCCGACGAATACTTGCCGCCCAGGATCTCGGCCCGGAGGACATCGATCGCCTTGAGGTACTTTGTGTCCGGCTTCGCCATACGTCCGCATTCTAGCAAACCGAAAAGAAATTGCGGGAACCGTTATATAACGGTTTCCGCATAAAAATTCATCTATCGATACGGCACTAAATTAGGTTGATTCTCCCCCAGTGTAAAAACAAACTCCGATTCGTGTGGCTCTCGCGCGGCCTACGGCTACCCTCCGAAGCAAGCTTCTGCGG
>CAKULR010000261.1 GCA_934667295.1 uncultured Kiritimatiellota bacterium | reverse complement strand
AAGGGCGTCGTCTTCAACCTCACCGCCGACTTCGGTCCCGCGATCCGAGACGGCCTCCTCGCCCGCATCCGCGAGAAGGACGCGCGCGACTACTCGGTCGCGGCCTGCTGGGAGTTCCTGATCCCCGGCTGCGGGATGGACATCAACAACATCGACGCCGTCTCCCTGCCCAAGTGCCTCGACACCGCGATGCGGAAGGGGGCCGAAACGTTCGAGGCCCTTCAGGCGAACCTGCGCGCGGAGATCTTCCACCAGTGCGACCTCCTCCAGGAGAAGTACCGGCACGTCGAGATCTTCCCCGGTCCGTTCGTCTCGGTGATCTCCACGGGCTGCATCGAAAAGGCGCGCGACATCAGCCGGGGTGCGAAGTACAACAACTTCGGCATCCACGGGACGGGTATCGCGGTGGCGGTCGATTCGCTGGCGTCCGTGCGCGAGCTCGTCTTCGAGAGGAAGCTCGTGACGATGGCGGAACTGGTCAACCTGATGGACACCGACTTCGCGGCGCGCCCCGGCCGGCTTGCCGCCGCGCGGCACGCGCCGAAGATGGGATGCGCGGATGTGTCGGTCGACGCGCTCGCGGCGTGGCTCGTCGCGACGTGGGCGGACGCGCTCGCGGGACGGAAGAACGACCGGGGCGGCATCTACCGTCCGGGCACGGGGTCTGCGATGTACTACATCTGGCACGCGAACGAGCTGCCCGCCTCGGCGGACGGCCGCCTGAAGGGACACCCGTTCAGCGCGAACTACGCGCCGTCCCTCGACGTGCCGGTGAAGGGTCCGCTCAGCGTGATCCGCTCCTTCACGACGCCCGACCTCGGGCGCGTCTGCAACGGCGGACCGCTCACCATCGAGGTCCACGACAGCGCCTTCCGCGAGCCGGACGGCGTGGAGAAGGTCGCCCGGCTCGTGAAGTTCTTCGTGGACCGTGGCGGACACCAGCTGCAGATCAACGCCATCAACCGCGACACGCTCGTCGACGCCCAGAAGCATCCCGACCTCCACCGCCACCTCATCGTGCGCGTGTGGGGCTGGAGCGGCTACTTCGTCGAACTCGACAAGCCCTACCAGGACCAGGTCATCAAGCGCGTCGAACTCGCGGTCTGAGGCGGTCGCCATGGTCGACGCATCCTTCGACGAACACTTCATGCGCATGGCGCTGCGCGAGGCCGAGAAGGCGGCGGCGGACGGCGAGGTTCCCACGGGCTGCATCATCGTCGAGGAACCCTCCGATCCCGCAGCCCCTCCCGCCGCCGCCCGTATCCTCGGCCGCGCCCACAACCAGACGGAAATGCTCGCCGACGCGACGGCGCACGCGGAGATGCTGGCCCTCTCGGCGGCCTTCGCGGCGAAGGGCAGCTGGCGTCTCACGGGGACGCGCCTCTACGTGACGAAGGAACCGTGCCCGATGTGCGCGGGCGCGATCATCCTCGCCCGCATCGGCACCGTCGTCTGGGGCCTCTCCGACCCCAAGCGCGGCGGCGGCACCACGTTCAACATCTTCAACCACCCCGGCATCAACCACCATCCCGCCGTGGTGACGGGCGTCCTCGAAGAGCCGTGCCGGGCGGTTCTCGTCGCGTTCTTCCGTCGCCGCCGCACCGAAAGGGACGCCGCGCGGGAAGAAAACCACGAGGCACCATGAACCTCCTGCACCTCTTCGCCCTCGCCGGACTAGTGTACGCGCCGCTCGCCGTCCTGGCCCGCCCCCTTGAAATCGCCACGCCGCGCTGCGAGGGTCTGCGCAATCCCCTGGGGATTGTCCGTACGCAGCCGCGCGTCTCGTGGGCGCTCGCGGGCGACGAGCCCGCCACGCGGCCGACCGCCGCCGAGGTGAAGGTCTTCACCGACGCGGG
>CAKULR010000260.1 GCA_934667295.1 uncultured Kiritimatiellota bacterium | reverse complement strand
AAAAGCAACAGCGGAAAGGAGGATTTTTCAAAAAATTCTTTGACGTGCGGGGGATCGGACTTGCGCCGGATGCAAAGATGACCAACCAGCGCCAAATCGACAACTTCTGCGAACGGCTGGCGCGCGCCACGGGACTGCCGGAAAGCTCGGATGCGATCCGAACGGCCCCCATTCCAACGACCTGGCCGAACTCGTTGAAACCGGATTCCTTTCCGGTTCGGCAGGCCTCAACCCCGTCACCGGAAAGGCCGTCCGCGAAGTGCGCTATCGGTTGCGCGACAATTACACGCGCTTCTACCTCAAGTACGTCCTACCGAGGAAGGAAGACCATCAAGAACAACATCTAAGAGTCTCGTTGTTTACATACTTCCCGAACGCCGCACACCTTTCGCGATTCTTTCCGTAACGCATGCGAAACGCCTCACGCCCCCATCGTGATGGATGCGTGGTAGCTCTGGAGCGAGCGGACCTCGCCCTTCCCCTCGCGCGCGGCCTTGATGCCCTCGCTCGCGGCGAGCGCGGCGGCGACGGTCGTGAGGTACGGCACGCGGTACTTGATCGCGGCGCGGCGGATCGAGCTGTCGTCCGCGCGGGCGTCGCGGCGGCCCGACGGTGTGTTGAGGATGAGGCAGACCTGGCGGTTCTTGATGAAGTCGAGGACGTCCGGGCGGCCCTGGCCGATCTTCGCGACCATCGTCGCCGCGACGCCCTTCTCCCAGAGGAACTTGACCGTCCCCTCCGTGCCGACGATCTCGAAGCCAAGGTCGGTGAGGTTCTTCGCGGCGGTCGCCGCGTCGGCCGTCTTCTCGGAGAGCGAGACGAGCACCTTCCCGGGCTTCGTGGGGAGCGGCTGGCCCGCCGCCTCCTGCGACTTGTAGTACGCGAGGCCGAAGGTGTCCGCAAGGCCCAGCACCTCGCCCGTCGAGCGCATCTCCGGACCGAGCACCGGATCGACCTCCGGGAACTTCTCGAACGGCAGCACCGCCTCCTTCACGCCGAAGTACGGCACCACGTGGCGGCGGTCGAGCCCGAGGTCCGCCACCGTCTCGCCGAGCATGAGGCGCACCGCGATGGGCGCCATCTGCGTGCCCGCCACCTTCGAGGCGAGCGGCACGGTGCGGGACGCGCGCGGGTTCGCCTCGATGACGTAGACCTTGCCGTCCTCGATCGCGAACTGCATGTTCATGAGGCCGACGACCTTCAGCTCCTCCGCGATGCGGCGCGTGTAGTCGAGGATGGTGGCCTGGTTTTCCGCGCTGATCGACGCGGGCGGCAGCACGCAGGCGGAGTCGCCCGAGTGGACGCCGGCCAGCTCGATGTGCTGCATGATCGCGGGGATGAAAACCTGCCGGCCGTCCGAGAGCGCGTCCGCCTCGCATTCGAGCGCGTGGCAGAGGAAGCGGTCGAGGTAGAGCGGGCGGTCCGGCGTCACGCCGACGGCCTTCGCCACGTACTCGCGCAGCATCTGCTCGTCGTGGATCACCTCCATGCCGCGTCCGCCAAGGACGAAGCTCGGGCGGATGATGAGCGGGTAGCCGAGGTCCTGCGCGACCTTGAGCGCGCCGTCGATGTCGCTCGCCATCTCGCTCTCCGGCATCGGGATGCCGAGGCGGTTCATGATGGAGTGGAAACGGTCGCGGTCCTCAGCCGCGTCGATCGAGTCGACGCTCGTGCCGAGGATGTTGCAGCCGGCCTCGGCGAGGCCGCGCGCGATGTTGAGCGGGGTCTGCCCGCCGAACTGCACGATGACGCCAAGCGGCTTCTCCGCGCGGTAGATCTGCAGCACGTCCTCCAGCGTGACGGGCTCGAAGTAGAGCCGGTCGGAGGTGTCGTAGTCGGTGGAGACGGTCTCGGGGTTGCTGTTGA
>CAKULR010000259.1 GCA_934667295.1 uncultured Kiritimatiellota bacterium | reverse complement strand
CGCCCGCACCGGGAAGACGCCCCCGCCGCGCGCGTGAGGCTCCAGCCCTGAGGGCTCAGCGTGCGCGGGCTCCGCGCGCAATGTACCCGCGCCGCCCTCGGCGCGTGGCGCTGTGGGGCGGGGACTCTGTGGGGCGCCCCACCCGGTCCGGCCCCGCCTGGCCCGTTCGGACGCCACGCGCCGAGGGCGGCGCGGGTACTTCGCGTGTCGGGCCGTTCGGTCGCGCAGGAGCGCGACCCTCCCCTGGAAGCCAACACCTAACACCTAACACCTATGAACCTAAAACCCCCGCGCCCCTTCCCCCTTGCGCGCAACGGGAAATTCCGCTAAACTAGGCCTCAATGTTTAACCTCGAAGGAGAGAGCATCACATGAATCGACGTGAATTTCTGGCCGCAGGGGCCGTTGCGGGACTCGTCCCGGCGCTGACGGCCGCGTGTGGCGAATCGTGTACGTGCAGCACGCTGCCGAAGCTGACGCCCCCGGCGAAGCCCGCCCAGTTGAACCTCTGTCTGCAGTGGTGGGGCATCCCCGTCGCGGACGACGTCAACGCCAGGCTCGACTACCTGGAGGCGAACGGCTACCAGGCCGTGGAGGTGCCGTCCGACCTCGGCTGGCTACGCGACAAGGGCCTCAAGGTCGCCGAATCGCTCAAGAACCGCAAGCTCTTCCTCGCGACGGCGTGCGGCGGCTCCCAGTTCGACCGGCTCGACAAGGCGAAGAACGACGCCGAGGTCGCGCGCTTCATGCCCGTCCTGGAAGTGCTCGGGGAAATGAAGAGCACGGGCCTCATCATCTGCCCGGCGCGCGGCAAGCCCGAGATGGGCCTCAAGGAACTGCGCGAGGACTTCGTGAAGAACACGGGCCGCCGCCTCGCCGAGAAGGCCGCGAAGTGCGGCACGACGATTGTCCTCGAACCGCTCCAGCGCGCCGAGACGCCGTTCCTGCGCCAGGTCGCGGACGGTGCGAAGATGGCGCAGGAGATCGGTCCGGGCTGCACCGTGATGGGCGACTTCTGGCACATGTCCAAGGAGGAGCCGAGCTTCTTCGGCGCGTTCGTCTCGGCCGGCAGTCTCCTCTCGCACGTCCACATCGCCTCGCTCGCGCGCCGGAAGATCCCGGGTTCGGACGGCGCGGCGGACAACTACGTCGACGGCTTCAGGGGCCTCAAGTTCATCGGCTACCGGGGCGCGGTTTCGCTGGAGGCCGGCTACGTCGAGAAGGGCCGCGACGCGAAGAACAAGCCGATCTGGCCGGACGCCGAGGAGAAGCAGAAGATCCTCGCCGGCATGTGCCGCATGCTCCGCGAACAGTGGGAGCAGGCGTAGGGAGATTAAGTCGCTTCGCTTTAAGTTGTTAAGTGGTTAAGTGGTTGAACGCAGATGCTTCGCATACGCGGATTTGGCAAAGACCGATGTGGCTACGACGCCCGGAATACCGGGCTACGCCACAATCGGTCATTGCCAAGGCATTCGGTCGTGCAGACCTTCAAGCGAGAGCGATTTGACCATGAGACGGTTCATTGTAGTCTCGACCGATTCGTGTCGTGGCGTAGCCGCGGAACGCGGCGTCGTAGCCACACCGAATCGGTCGAAAATCCTGCGTGCGACGCAAGTCGTCTGCGTTCCATCGAAACTTAACCACTTAAAGCCGCGAAGCGGCGACTTAACTACTTAAAGCCCGCAGGGCGACTTAACTACTTAAAGCCCGCAGGGCGACTTAACTACTTAATTTCAGAATTATGGGGATAAAGGAGAAAACAAAGAGATGACACGTAAAGACTTCATCAAGACGGGCGGCCTCGCGGCCGCCGTGGCGGCGATGCCGGCGATGGCCCAGGAGGACGGCGTGCGCGTGATCCGCGCGGCGGTCGTGGGCTGCGGCGGACGCGGCGTGGGCGGCGGCTACA
>CAKULR010000258.1 GCA_934667295.1 uncultured Kiritimatiellota bacterium | reverse complement strand
CGTTCGGACACCGTGCGCCCTGTACCAAGCCCGTTCGGACACCACGCGCCGAGGGCGGCGCGGGTACTTCGCGCGCCAGGCCCGTTCGTTCGGACACCGTGTGCCCTGTACCAAGCCCATTCGGACGCCACGCGCCGAGGGCGGCGCGGGTACTTCACGCGCCAAGCCGACAGAGTGCCCGGTCGCGCAGGAGGCTCCGCCGACACGCCGAATTATGCTAAACTATCCGCCAAGGATTTGACGCCATGAACACGACGAACAAGATAGTCTATTTCGACAACAACGCCACCACGCAGGTCGCGCCGGAAGTGCGCGACGCGATGACGCCCTTCTTCTGCGACCTCTACGGCAACCCGTCCTCCATGCACTTCTTCGGCGGACAGGTCGCACGCTACGTCACGAAGGCGCGCGAGGAGGTCGCCGCGTTCCTGAACTGCGAGCCGGACGAGGTCTACTTCACCTCCTGCGCCACGGAGAGCGACAACACCGCGATCCGGGGATCCGCCGACTGGTACGGTCTGTCGATGAAGGTCGTCACCACCGCCGTCGAGCACCCCGCCGTCCTCCAGCCCGCGCGCCGCCTCAAGGCCCTCGGGCACGAGGAGGTCGAACTCCCCGTCGACGCCGCCGGGCAGATCGATCTCGACCAGCTGCGCGCCGCGCTCGCGGGCACGAAGAACGCCCTCGTCTCCGTCATGTGGGCGAACAACGAGACGGGCGTCGTCTTCCCCATCCGGGAGGTCGCGGAGATCGCCAAGGAGTACGGCGCCACGATGCACACGGACGCCGTGCAGGTGGCGGGCAAGATCCCGATCGACGTCAGGAAGGTCCCCGTGGACATGCTCTCGATCTCGGGCCACAAGTTCCACGCCCCCAAGGGCGTCGGTGTCTTCTACCTGCGCCGCGGCACGAAGATCAAGCCCTTCATGCTCGGCGGACACCAGGAGAGCGGCCGCCGCGCCGGCACGGAGAACGTCCCCTACATCGTCGGCCTCGCCAAGGCCTGCGAGCTCGCCACCGCCCACATGGCGGACGAGGCCCGCGCGCTCGCGCCGCTCCGGGACAAGCTGGAGGCCGGCATCCTCGCCGCCTGCCCGAACGTGCGCGTGAACGGCGACCGCGCGCACCGCCTCCCCAACACGCTCAACGTCTCCTTCGAGTACATCGAGGGCGAGGCCATCGCCTACCACCTCTCGGACGTCGGCATCTGCATCTCGACCGGTTCCGCCTGCGCCTCCGGCTCGCTCGACCCCTCCCATGTCATCCGCGCCATGGGCGTGCCCTTCATCGCCGTCCACGGCTCGGTGCGCTTCTCCCTCTCGCGCTACAACACGATGGAGGAGGTCGACTACGTGCTGGAGAAGCTGCCGCCGATCATCAAGAACCTGCGCGACCTCTCGCCGTTCGGCCCCGACCGGGATCCGACGACGTACAAATAGGACGTCTAGCGGAGGATGATGGTCGAACCCGTCCGCCGCGCGTGCGCCACGACGAGCAGACCGTCCGGCACTTCCTCCGCCGCCACCTCGACCTTCCAGCCCCGCCCGAACGCGGTCGCGTCGAGCCGCACGCGCGCCAGGGCCGCCTCGGCATCCGCCGCCGTCGCGCCCCTGAACCGTACGAGGTTCACCGTGACCTTCGCGCCAGACGCGACGGAAGGCAGCACGCCCGGACGGACATCCAGCGCGCCGTTGCCGTCCCCGTTCGGGAGAATCGCATCGAGCGACCGCACCGTCATGCCCTCCGGCGCGTCGACGCGCCAGACGGCCCCCGCGAACCCCTGCAGCGACGCCTGCGCAACCGCATCCGCCGCGCCGACGGCCAGCACGCCCTGGACGTCCTGGTTGCGGATGACGCCGCTGAACGCATTCGTCGGGCAGCAGAGCACGAGCGTGCCCGCCCCCGTCTTGCGCAGGGACGTG
>CAKULR010000257.1 GCA_934667295.1 uncultured Kiritimatiellota bacterium | reverse complement strand
CCGCCGAAGCGCGCCACGTCCACGCCCATGAGCAGCGGCCACGCGGCCACGGCCTCCGGCTCCACGCGGCGGCGCATGGCCGCGTCCGCCTCGTCGAGCGTCACCAGCGCGTTGTCCGTGCTGGCCGTGAAGTCGCAGAGGTACTCCTGACGGAAGGCGCTTTCGGACATGTCCGCGCGCGCGGCCTCCACCTCGGCGCGCCAGGCCTGCACGGCCTTGCCGAACGCGGGGCGCTCCTCCTTCGGAACGTCCTTCATGCCCTTGATGAGCGCGGGGATGGAACCGTTGCGGCCCACGTACTTGATGCGCAGCCGTTCGACGGCGGCGGTGTCTGCGGCGGCGGCGATCTCCGCCAGCGACGCGGCCCTGCCCTGTTCGAGTTCTTCGAGTGTCATGCTTGTCTTCTTTCGAAAGTTTTCCCTATTATATCCGTTCGGACGGACGGAGGCAAGTGCCCAACCCCTCACTTCGCGCCGATGGCCCGCACCAGGTAGGGCCAGTAGACCCGCGTGTACACCGCGCAGGAGTAGACGTTGAGGGCGATGAGGACGCCCTCGACCGCGAAGACGGACGCCATCAGCGGCCCCTGGTACGCGGCCGGCAGCAGATGGTGTAGCGCCAGATAGGCGTAGATGTAGCCCGCCGCCGGGAAGGAAAGCGCCGTGCGCACCTTCCCCAGCCACATCGCCCCCACGTCGGCCCGGTAGGCGGCGGCGACGGAGCGGAGGAAAGTCACCCACTGGTCGCGGAGGATGTAGAGGACGGTGAAGACGAGCATGACGAGCGCGTGCGCCGGCGACTCGCCCTGCGCGCCGATGATCCACAGCAGCGTGGGGAAGCTCACGATGAAGAACACCTTGTCCATCAGCGGATCCGCAAGCTTGCCGAACGTCGAGACGACCTTCCACTTCCGCGCGAGCCTGCCGTCGTAGAGGTCGGAGATGGCGGCGCAGAACATCAGGATGCCCGCCGCGACCGACAGCCCCACGCACGCGCGGCGCTGGGCCAGCACCGCGCAGACCAGAAACGCGAAGATGAGCGGGACGCGGGAGAACGTGAGCGCGTTGACGATACAGGAGTGGAGGCGCGAACTCATTTGTCCGACGCGCCGTCCTCTCCCCCTTCTTCGCTCCCAAACGCGGTCTCGTCCGCCATGTCGGCGCTGAGGTCGCCTTCCATGCGCTCCAGCATCGCGGTCATCTTCTCGCCGATGTCGGCCTGTTTGTGGACGAAGTTCCGCACCTCGCCGAGCTGCACCTTCGTGAACTCCAGCGTCGCCTGCAGCGCGTCGCGGCGCAGGACCATCTGCCCGAGTTCCTGCTCCAGCTCCTCGATGCGCTGCTCGGCCTTCTGGAGGTGGCGCCGCGTCGCGAAGAGCTGCTTCAGGATCTCGCCCGGCTCGATGTCGAGGTCGTCGATCTTCATCCCGTCCGGAATCGGCACGAGCACGCTTTCGCCGCAGTTCACGCAGTTGATCTGCAGCCCCGCGCCGCGATAGTCGATCGCGAGGTTGTGGCCGCAGTGCGGACAGTCGAACACGATGTCCGTATCACGGATCTCGGTTTCGGGCGGCTCGCCCTCGGACGGGACGGCGGCCCCGTCCCCGGTTTCCTCGGGCGTTTTTCCTTCGCGCTCTTTGAGTTCTTCTTCGGACATGTGCAGACCTCCTCGAATTTTGCTATCCCTAGTATAAAATAAAGGAGGCCGGAACGCAAGTGGTGTTAGGTTTTAGGTTTCAGGTTTTAGCTTCTAGGGGAGCACCCGGTCGCAACAAGTTGCGACCCTCCCGCTGGAAACTCCCCACGCGAAGGACCCGCGCCGGGCCTGTGTGTACAGGTTCGGCCGTCAGTCCTCCACGAGGATGCGGACGCCGACGTCGTGGACCTTCTGCCAGGGGCGGTCGCTCACGCGGGCGGAAAAGGTCG
>CAKULR010000256.1 GCA_934667295.1 uncultured Kiritimatiellota bacterium | reverse complement strand
GTGGTATACTGTGCCGCTCCAAGGAAATTTCAGCCATGCTCTACCATCTTGCCCCCTATCTCGAAACGGTGTGGGGACCGTTTCGGCTTCTGCGCTCCCATGTCCTCCTCGCGGCGGCGGGGACGCTGCTCGCGGCGTTCGCGGTCGTCTTCCTGCTGCCGAGGCTGTGGCGGTTCTCGCCGCGTGACCACGGCAAGGCCATCCTCGGTCGGGACGGCATGAAGTCCGCCGGGAAGCCGACGGGGACGGGGCTGTGGGTGACGCTCATCCTGCTGCCGATCGTCCTCCTCGTGATGCCGCTCTCGGTGCCGGCGCTCGGCATGATCTTCTGCCTCTACGTCGCGATGGCGTTCGGCTACCTCGACGACCGCGCCGCCGTGCCGTGGGGACAGCTCCGGAAGGGGCTTTTGGATGCCGTGGTGTGCCTCGGCGTGGCGCTGTTCGTGTGGGCGGCGCTGGAGGGGCGGGTGTGGCTGCCGTTCGTGAAGGGCGAGTGGACGATTCCGTGGTGGGCGTACGTGCCGACGATGGGGTTCCTCCTCTTCGTCGTCATGAACGCGACGAACTGCTCGGACGGCGTGGACGGCCTTGCGGGGTCGCTGACGGTCATTTCCCTCGTCGCGCTCGCGGTCTTCCTCTACGGTCTGATCGGGTACCGTCCGATGGCGGACTACCTGCTCGTGCCGCACAACTACCTCGCGGTGCGCTGGTCGGTGCTGCTGATGACGGTGGCGGGCGGCTTCGCGGGGTACCTGTGGTGGAACGCCGAACCGTCGAAGGCGCTGATGGGGGATGCGGGGTCGCGCTTCCTCGGCCTCCTCCTCGGGGCGGGCGTGCTCGTGACGGGCAATCCGCTGCTCCTCTTCGCGTTCGCGCCGGTGGTGTTGGTGAACGGCGGGGGCGGGCTCGTGAAGATCCTGCTGCTGCGGTTCTTCCGGAAGTGCGGGCTTGACGTGCGGCCGCCGTCGATGCTGGAGCCGGAGGAACAGGCACGGCGGAACCCCCTCGTCAAGGCGGTCCAGAGCATCCGCTTCCCGCTCCACGACCACTGCAAGAAGGAACTGAAGTGGTCCAACGCGCAGGTGCTCATGCGCTTCGTGCTCGTGCAGGCGTTCCTGATGCCGATCATCCTCATCCTGCTCGTCAAAATCCGCTAGACGCATGAAGAAGAGAGTCGTTTTTGCCGTTTTTGCCGCGTTGGCGGGTAGTCTTGCGTATGCGCAGGAGGAAGTGCCCGCCGCCGTGCCGGTGCGGAGGCGGGTGGCGGAGATGCCGAAGGCGGTGATGGGGGCGGACGGCTTCGTGGAGGTGGTGGCGGCGGACGTGCCGGGCGACCCGGTGGGGTTCCGTCTGCCCATCCTGCAGTTCACGACGCGCCTTGTGCGCGAGGTCGAGCGGGTCTACGGCCTCTCCATGCCACGCGGCGGGGTGGGGCTCCTGGTCCACGCGCAGGACGGCACGACGAACGACGTGCGGGTGATCTCCCGGACGGGACGGCGGTCGGGGGCGGCGATCACGCACGTGTGGCTGCCGTCGCCGGGGTTCTCGGACCTGGAGGCGCTGCGGTACGCGATCGTGAAGGCGTATTTTCGGGGGTGGATCGACCGGAACCGTCCGCAGGGCGTCGCGACGGCGGCGGCGATGCCGGACTGGATGGTGCTGGGGGCCCTGCGGGGACTCGACGGGGAGACGGTCCACGACGACAAGCGCGCGGTGCTGGCGATGTGGAGCGAGGCGCGTCTGCCGTTCTTCCCTGCCCTCTGCCGCAATCTGCGGGCGGGCGCGGGGGAGGATGCGGCGCTCTGCGGGTATGTCGTCTCGTGGCTCAAGGAACGGAAGCTCTTCCGGAAGACGCTGGAGGGTTTCGCCGCCGGGCGGGCGTTCGAAGGGGCGCGCCTCGCGGCGGATTTGACGGGCGAGACGGAGCCGGACGAGCAGGACCG
>CAKULR010000255.1 GCA_934667295.1 uncultured Kiritimatiellota bacterium | reverse complement strand
CGCAAGCCGCGCCTCCACGGCGGCACGCCCGTCACGCACTGGACGCAGACGTCCTTCAACGGCCGAACGGACGTCTGGTGCGCCGACGTGTCGGCGCTCAACCTCGCGCCGCGCACGCGCCTCCTCTTCTTCAACGGGCGGCGCCTGCAGCCCGCGCGCTGGCCGAACCTCGACCCGAAGCGGCCCTACACCTCGGGCTATGCGTTCGCGGACGCGCGGGGCTTCCCCGAGAAGGGCGCGCGGTTCTCGCCGACGGGGCTCTACGAGGACGAGATCCAGATCCGTCCCGCCGATGCGCGCCCCTGGGCGCATCCCGAGGATGCGTGGGTGGTCGCCTATCCGCGCCACAACTGGTGGAATCGCGCGCTCGACGTGACGAACGTCGTGAACGGCGTCGTACAGGTGAAGGCGCGGCATGTGGAGATCAAGGACCGCCTCTTCCCGTGGGACCGCTGGTGCGTGGAGAACATGGGCGAGGAGCTTGATCGGCCCGGTGAGTGGTATCACGACGCGCGCGCGAAGAAGGTCTACCTCCTCACGCCGGACGGCTCGGATCCGAACCGCGCCGTCGTCACCGTCGCGAAGGAGAGCCCGATCCTCGCCATTCGGGGCGGAAACTGCACGGTGAGGGGAATTGAGTTCACGGGCGGCAGCGCGGGCGTGCGCATCGACCACGCCGACCAGGTGGACCTGCTCGGGTGCGAGCTGCACGACATCGGCTTCCATGACGGCACGGCCGTGTGGATCATGGGGCACCGGGTGCGGATGGCGGACTGCGATGTCTACAACGTCGGCGGGCACGGCGTGTTCGTGCAGGGCTTCCCGAAGGAACAGCGCGTGGACGACCGGCTGGACGTCGTCGTGGAGAACAACTACGTCCACCACTGCGGCGAGATCAATTCGCACGGCATCGGTATCTGGATCACCGGACAGGGCGTGCGCGTGAGCCACAACCTGGTCCACGACATGCCGCGCTGCGGCCTCTTCGGCTACGGGCGCTTCTGCGAGATCTCCTACAACCGCGTGCGCCACGTGAACACGATCAACGACGACACGGGCGCGCTCTACGGCGGCGGCTGGGTGAGCGGCACCGGCACGAAGGTGTGCTACAACTGGATTTCGGACTCCATCGGCTTCCAGCGCCAGCGCGACGGCACCTACCGCCTCCACAAGGGCGCGTGCGGCATCTATCCGGACGAAGGGTGCGGCGGGCTCGCCGTCTACGGCAACCTCGTCGAGAACTGCCACCACGTGGCGATGCACCTCCACAACGGACGGTGGATCACGATCTCGAACAACGTCTTCGTCTCGAACGGGGCGCTGCCGACGGGGAAGGACACGGCGCAGCTTTCGCTCCAGACCTGGAACGCGAACACGAACGGCTACTTCGTCCACGACCGCCGCGCGGACATCGCGCGGGAGTACCACGCCGTCGTGGACGCCGACCCGCGCTGGCTGCGCTACCCCGCGTTCGCCCAGGCGCCGGACAACGACACGGCCTTTTCGGACGACGGGACCACGATGATGGGCGTGGAGGTGAAGAACAACATCATCGCCTACCCCGACCAGGGTGCGGGCATGCTGCTGCGCGCGTGGAAGCTGAACACCGCGACGAACGCCTTCGACCGCAACGTCTACTGGCCGGGGGCGTCCGCGAGCGTGCGGATGGGCGCGGGACAGAAGGGCGGCGACAGCTGGGCCGCCTGGCGCGCGACGGGTGCGGACGCCCAGTCCGTCATCGCCGATCCGCTCTTCCGCGACGCGGCGAAGGGCGATTGGCGCCTCCGCCCGGAATCGCCCGCCTTCAAGCTGGGCTTCGTCGATCTGCCCTACGAAAAGATGGGCCTCCGGCGCACCCGTTTCCGCCCCGAACTGCCCCGTGAGGCCGAGGGTGTGCGCGAGCATCCCGAGTGGCTACGCTAGACGTCTCCTCTCCTTGCGCGCTTGGCGCGTGGTTTTCTCATAGGGGGGGGGGGTGAGA
>CAKULR010000254.1 GCA_934667295.1 uncultured Kiritimatiellota bacterium | reverse complement strand
GGAGGCGTTGTTCACGACCGCGCGGAGCTCGGGCGCGGCGGCGCACGCCTGCGCGAACAGGCGGGCCGGCGCGGCGGGATCGGCGAAGTCGGCGGCAAGCGGATTCGCCGCGTCGCGCGAATGGACGAGGACGTTCCAGCCGCGCGCGCGGAGGACGTCGCAGATCGCCTTCCCGATCCGCTTCGTCCCGCCGGTGACGAGGACGCTGCCGTTCACGGCTTCAGCATCAGCTGCGTCAGCAGCTTCGTGAAGCGGGCGGGGTCGGGGATCGCGGACCCCTCGGCGATGAGAGCCTGGTCGTAGAGCAGTTCGACGGCGTCCTTGAGGGCGTCGCCCGTGAGGCCCTTCATCTTCTCGACGAGCGGGTGCGCGGCGTTGATCTCCAGAAGGCGCTTCTCGTGCGGGACCTCCTGGTTCATCGCGCGGAGCATGCGCTCCATCGAGGCGGAGAGCGCGTTCGCGCCCGCGACGAGGCAGCAGGGGGAGTCGGCGAGGCGCGTGGAGACGCGCACGTCGGACACGTTGTCCTTCAGCTGTTCCTTCACGGCGTCGAGGAAGGGCTTCAGGTCGGCGCTCGCCTTCTCGTTCGCCTCCTTCTCGGCCTTCTGGTCGGCCTCGCTGCCGAACTGGACGTCGCCCTTGGCGATGTCCACGAGCTTCTTGCCCTCGTATTCCCGGAAGTCGTCCACCAGCCACTCGTCGACGGGGTCGACGAAGAAGAGCACGTCGCAGCCGTGCTTGAGGGCCTGTTCGATCTGCGGCGAATGACGGGCGTCCTCCAGGCGCTCGGCGGTGAGGAAATAGATGTCCTTCTGGTCCTTCGGCATCGCCTTGACGTAGTCGTCGAGGGAGATGCGCGTCCCCTCGGGGCTCTTCGCCGAGTAGTACATGAGCAGCTTCTTGATGCGGTCGGCGTTCGCGAAGTCGGTGCGCACGCCCTCCTTGAGGATGCGGCCGAACGCGGCGTAGAAGTCCTTGTAGGCGTCGGGCTTCTTGTCCTTCATCTCCTGCAGGGTGGAGAGGATCTTGGAGGTGACGGCCTGCTTGATCTTGCGGATCACGGCGTCGTCCTGCAGCATCTCGCGGCTCACGTTGAGCGGCAGGTCGGCGCTGTCCACCACGCCCTTCGCGAAGCGGAGGTATTCGGGCAGCAGCATCTCGAAGTCGTCGCCGATGAAGACGTTGCGCACGTAGAGCGAGAGGCCGCGCTTCGTGTTCGGCATGTAGATGTCCATGCCCGCCTGCTTTGGCAGGAAGAGAAGCGCCTTGAACTCGACCTGGCCCTCGCCGGAGAAGTGGATCGTCTCAAGCGGGTCGGTGTAGTCGTGCGTGAGGTGCTTGTAGAACTCGTTGTACTCCTCCGGCTTCACGTCCTTCTTCGCGCGCTTCCAGAGGGCCGTCATCGTGTTGAGGGGCTTGGGGGCCTCGGGCTCCTTCTTCTCCTCGCCCTCCTTCTTGTCGTCGTCCTTCTTCTCGGGGAGGCCCTTGAAGTAGATGGGGTAGGCGATGAAATCGGAGTAGTCCTTCACGAGGCCTTCGATGCGCCACTGGTCAAGGTACTCCTCGAACTCGGGACGCAGATGGAGCATCACGCTCGTGCCGTACCCGTCGCGCACGCCGTCCTCGATCGTGTAGGAGCCGCCGCAGTCGCTCTCCCACTGGTAGGCGGCGTCGGTGCCGCGCTTCTTCGAGACGACGCGCACCTTGTCCGCCACCATGAACGCCGCGTAGAAGCCCACGCCGAACTGGCCGATGAGCTCGGGCAGGTTCGCGCCGCCCTTCTCCTTCAGCGCCGCGCGGAAGGCCTTCGTGCCGGAGCTCGCGATCACGCCGAGGTTCTTCTCCAGGTCGTCGGCGTCCATGCCGCTGCCGTTGTCGGAGATCATGAGCGTCTTCGCGTCCTTGTCGGCGACGATCTGGATCTGCCATGGGGGATTGTCGGCGCCGAGCTCGGGCTGCGTGAGGCCCAGGTACTTCGCGCGGTCGATCGCGTC
>CAKULR010000253.1 GCA_934667295.1 uncultured Kiritimatiellota bacterium | reverse complement strand
ACAAGCGCGTCCCGCACGGCGGGGGAACTCGTCCGGGCGTCGCGCCCGACGAGCCAGCGCCGTCCGCCCACGACGCCCGGCAGGGCCTTTCCGACCCGGTACACGGTCGCGAGGTCGAAATCGACCCCGAACGTCCCCCGCATGTCATCCGCCTTGAAGAACCCCATCGCCGCCGTCCTCCGCTTCGCGTCAGTCGCCGATGTGGAAGGCGCCGAGCGGCAGGTTGACGTCGCTGTAGAGCGACCCGCGCCACGGACGCGAGAAGAGGTAGCGCAGCTTCTTCGGCTCCGCCACGCCCGGCGCGCGCACGACGAGGTCGCGGCCCTTGATCACGCCGTGGCTCTGGTCGGGATGCTTGCCGTCGCGGGGCTGGAGGTTCACGATCCGCGCGTGTACGAACTTCCCGTCGGGTCCGGCGATCTCGAAGCCGTTCGAAACGGCCCAGTCGGGATTGTAGAGGTACCAGCCCTCGGCGTGGTCGAAGGAGAGGACGAACGTGTCGCCCTCGACCTTCCAGTCCTTGAGCGTGGGTGCGTCGGCGCGCACGTCCGCAAAGCCGTAGTCGCGGTTGAGCGCGAGGAGCGCGAGGCGCTGGCCGACGGTCTCCTTGTCGTTCGGGTGGATGTCGTGGAGGTTGCCGAGGTCGTTGATCACCGCCATGCCGGCGTTCTTCTCGGCGGCGGCGAACTTCGCCTGCGCCTCCTGGATCGTCGCGATCCTGTCGTAGCCCCACGGCGCGAGCTGCACGAAGTAGAGCTTCAGGCCGGGGTTCGCGAACTCCTTCGCCCAGCCGTTGTAGAGGGCCTGCATCTTGTCCGCATAGGCGTAGCCGTCACCCGCGTTCGAGCAGCCCTGGTACCAGATGAAGCCGCGCATCGCGAACGGCGTCCACGGTTCGACCATCTCGTTCCAGAGGACGCGCGGCTGGTCCTGGATGCGGAACTTGACCGTGCCGGCCTTCTTCGCCGCGTCGTAGGCCGCCGGGTCGAGGAGTTTCTGGTCGGCGAAGGCCGCGCAGGACGGAACGGAGGCGAGGCCGCTCTTCGGAGTCCACGGCTCCACGCGCGTGCCGCCCCAGTACGTGCCGACGATGCCGACGGGGATGCCGAGCGCGTTGTGGATCTCCAGGGCGAAGTAGACGCCCATCGCGGAGAAGCTGGGCCCCGCCAGCAGGTTCTGCGGCGTGAAGGTCTTCCACTCGACCGGCTTCGCCGGCGTCTTCTTCGGCTCCACGCTCGTGCGGTAGTTGCTCTGGTGGCAGAAGCGGACGAGCGGCTTGTGCGTCATGCGCGCGCGCATCGCGCCCTTCGCGTCGCGGAAGTGGGGATTCCCCCCGCAGAGCGGCAGTTCGGTGTTGGACTGTCCGGCGCAGAACCAGACCTCGCCCACGAGGACGTCCTTCGCCACGGCCTCGTTCGCCCGCAGCTCGCGGCTCTCGCAGGAGGCCTTCATCGGCGCGAGCTTCACGCACCATCTGCCGTCCGCGCCGGCGGTCGCCGCGACGCGCTGCCCCGCGAACGTGACGGTCACCTTCTCGCCCGCGTCCGCCGTGCCCCACACGGGCACCGCGCGCTCGCGCTGCAGCACCACGCCGTCCGTGAACGGCACGCCCAACTGCACCTTCGCCTCGGCGGCGAACATCCCGGCGGCGCACGCCGCCACCAGCATCGATTTCTTCATCATCATCGCTTCGTTCCTTTTTGAATGGGACAGAGGAAAATCCGAGCATCAGTATGATGGGCAGTATAGCAGACTTCGCGTCTCCCTGCAACGCACGCGCCAAGGGGAAGGGCACGCCAAGGTCTGTTGCAATCGGCTCGTTTTGCCCGTCCCGGACGGTTGGCGGCCGACTGTCCGCCAACCTTCAAGGGCCATTTCGGCGGCATTGGTGGTGGTGGGAGGGGCGCTCACCGCAGGTCTTCGCCGAAGTCGAACTCGCCCCGGAAGCCGGCCTCGGTCAGCTCCACGAACGCGCTGAAGTCCGAAAACGTCCCGCCCGCGTCCTGGTACCGGT
>CAKULR010000252.1 GCA_934667295.1 uncultured Kiritimatiellota bacterium | reverse complement strand
GGGACGCCAGGCGAGGGACCAGATGCGCGAGGAGCAGCTGAACGAGCAGCTGCGCATGCTGCGCGTGCTGGCGAAGCGCTGCGCGGAGAAGGGCGAGCATGTGCGCGCCCGCGCGACGATCGCGCTCATCCAGGAGATCGAACAGGAAAAGCGCCGCCGCGCGGCAGCGTCCGGACGCGGCGGAACGGCGCGGTAGCGGACGCGGTTGTGTGGTATAATCCGCACATGCGAAATTCTGCGAGACTGACACGCGCCGTCGGATTGGTTCTGGGGGTCTGCCTGGCCCTTGCCGCAGGTTGTTCGGACGAGGGGCCCGCCCTGCCCGACGCGCCCGCCGCCGGCGACGCACAGGTGCTGACGTCCTGGCGCGCCGTCACGAACGCGGCGGCCGTGAAGGCGACGGTGCTGAGCGGCGAGGCGACGCCGCCGGCGCGGTTCCGCGCGCCGGGCGTGGTGGAGATGGCGGCGGACTTCACCCAGGCGAAGCCGCCCGCGCGGGCGAACTGGGACTTCAAAATCCCCTGCGACCTGCGCCTGTGGCCGGGCATCCAGTTCGACTTCTACTGCGACGACCTCTCCGCGTTCAGTTCCTTCAGCTGCTACTTCCGCAGCGGGGACGGCTGGTACCACGGCAGCTTCTCCCCCGAGGAGAGCGGCGCGTGGCAGCGCGTGACGGTGATGAAGTCGAAGTGCGCGCCCGAGGGGACGCCGGCGGGATGGGGCCGCATCACCGCCGTGCGCATCTCCGGGTGGCGCGCGGGGACGGGACGAGTGCGGTGCGCGGTCGCGAACGTCGCCGTGGTGGGCGGCGTGCCGGACGTCGCGGTCGTCTACGCGGATTCGCTCGCCGCGAAGGGCGGGGCGGACGCGAAAAGTTTCCTGAGTTTCGCGGGAACGGTGAGCGCCTCCCTGCGTGCCATCGGCGTGGAGGCGGTGATCGTGGCGGACACGGACCTCACGGCGGAGGCGCTGAGGGGCATGGCCGCCGTGGTGCTGCCGTACAACCCGCAGATCCCGGCGGAGAAGCTGGCGGTCCTGCGCGCCTACGTCGAGGGGGGCGGCCGGTTGCTCGCGTGCTACTCGCAGCCGCGCGAGGTCTTCGACCTGCTGGGCGTGAAGATGGCGGGTATGCGGCGGTCCGGCGAGGACGGCGGCGCGGCGATCGCGGGTTTCCTCAAGACGGGGGCGGGCCTTGCGGGGCAGCCCGCGTTCGTGCCGCAGGCGTCGTGGATGACGTATGTGCCCGCGCGGCGTGCGGGGGTGGAGGTGCTGGCGGAATGGGCGGACGGCGCGCGGAAGCCGCTCGGCATCCCCGCGCTCGTCCGGACGAAAGCGGGCCTCTTCATGAGCCACGTGTGGCTGGGAGGCACGGAGGGGGCGCAGGCCGACTTCATGCGGGCGATCGCATGCGCGCTCGCGCCGTCGCTGAAGGGGAAGATCGAGGCGCAGACGGCGGCGGCGGAGAAGAAGGCGACGGAGATGCGCGCCTGGCTCGCGGAGCGTCCGTCGAAGCCGGGCGAACACCGCGCGTTCTGGTGCCACAGCGCGCGGGGGCTGGGCGGCGACCGCGACTGGGACGCCTCCATCCGCTTCCTGAAGGAGAACGGCTTCAACGCGGTCATTCCCAACCTCTGCTGGGGCGGCGTGGCGTTCTATTCCTCGCAGGTACTGCCGGTGGCGGCGGACGTGGCGACGAAGGGCGATGCGTTCGAGCAGTGCCGGGCGGCGTGCCGGAAGTACGGCGTGAAGATGCACGTGTGGAAGGTCTGCTGGAACATGGGCTCGCTCACGTCGAAGGCGTTCGAGGAGCAGATGGCGGCGGCGGGGCGCACGCAGGTGGACGCGAAGGGCAAGGCGCTGCGGCGGTGGCTCTGTCCGTCGCACCCCGCGAACCAGCAGCTGGAGATCGACGCGATGGTGGAGCTCGCGAAGAAGGGTCCGGACGGCGTCCACTTCGACTACATCCGCTACCCCGGCGGCGAGAGCTGCTTCTGCGCGGGGTGCCGCGCGAGCTTCGAGG
>CAKULR010000251.1 GCA_934667295.1 uncultured Kiritimatiellota bacterium | reverse complement strand
CGCGCCCGCCGCGCCGATCCGCCCCGTCCGGTCCGCCGCGCCCGTCCCCGATCCGCCGTCTGCCGCCGTCGCCGCGCCACCCGTGCCCGCCGAGCCCGAGGCGCCCGAGGAGGACAAGGGCCCCTACGTCCTTCCTCCCGTCACCCTCCTCCACGAGGTGCCGCCGAAGTCCGCCGGCGGGGACGACCCCGCCGCGATGGCGCAGCGCCTCATCGACACGCTCAAGGTCTTCCAGATCAACGCCCAGCTCGCCTACTACATCGCCGGACCCGTCGTCACCCAGTACGCCCTCACGCTCGACCTCGGCACGCGCGTCGAGAAGGTCGCCGGCCTCCAGCGCAACATCCAGATGGCCCTCCAGGCCACCTCCCTGCGCATCGAGGCGCCGATCCCCGGCAAGAACGCGGTCGGCATCGAGGTGCCGAACGTGAAGCCCGCCTCCGTCAGTTTCCGCGAGGTCTTCGACGGCACGCTGTGGCAGCAGAACGCTTTCGGGAAGTTCCAGGTACCGCTGCTCCTCGGAAAGGACGCCGCCGGAGACGACCTCGTGGTGGACCTCGCGAAGCTTCCGCACCTGCTCGTCGCCGGCGCGACCGGCCAGGGCAAGTCCGTGTGCCTCAACTCGATCATCAACGGCCTCCTGATGTGCCGCACGCCCGAACAGCTCAAGCTCATCATGGTGGACCCCAAGCGCGTCGAGTTCACCGCCTACAACAAGCTGCCCCACCTGCTCGTGCCGATCATCAACGACACGAACAAGGTCGTCTTCGCCCTGCGCGCCGCCGTCGTCGAGATGGACCACCGCCTCAAGCTCTTCGCGCGCGTCGGCTGCCGCAACATCGTCGACTTCAACACGCGCAGGACCGTCACCCAGCCCGACATGTTCGGCGCCGGGGACGAGGTGGTGAACGGCGACCCCGACACGCCGCGCACCATCCCCTACATCATCATCGTGATCGACGAGGTGGCGGACATCATGCAGGCCGCGAAGAAGGACGTCGAGCCCGTCATCGCCCGCCTCACCGCCCTCGCCCGCGCCACCGGCATCCACCTCATCCTCGCCACGCAGCGCCCCGACGCCAACATCATCACCGGCGTCATCAAGTCCAACATCCCCGGCCGCATCGCCTTCAAGACCTCCTCCTCCATCGACTCGCGCACGATCCTCGACGCAACCGGCTCCGAACTGCTCATCGGCAAGGGCGACATGCTCTTCCGCATGGCCGACGGACGCCTCCTCCGCGCCCAGGGTTCCTACATCTCCGACGAGGAGATCAACAACATCGTCGACTTCATCGGCGAACACGCCACCGTCCAGTTCGACGAAAAACTCACCAAACGCCTGGGGAAGATCAAGGAGGCCGACCCCAACGAGGGCCTCGACGGCGAGGACGAGGCGGGCGAGGGCGAGGACGACGCCCCCGCGATGCCCGCCCCTTCCGCGAACGGCATCCCCGCCCCCGCCGGCATGACCCAGAGCAAGGAGGACGCCCTCTACCGCAAGGCCCTCGAAGTGGTGCGCGACACGAAGCGCGCCTCGATCTCGCACTTCCAGCGCCGCCTCGGCATCGGCTACAACCACGCCGCCCGCATCGTCGACCTCCTCGAAGAGCGCGGCGTCATCGGCCCGAGCAAGGGCGTCGGTCCGCGCGAAATCCTGCTCGACGTCGACGCCCTCATCGCCGAAATGGACGGCGCCTCCGCCCCCGCGCCCGAGACGCCGCCGACCGTCCCCGAAACCGACGCCCCTTCCGCCCCCTCTCCCGACGACGATCCCTTCGGCTTCCCGCCCGAAACCTGATCCCTCCCCTCTTCTCTTCCCCTTCACAACTTAACCACCTTTAGCAACTTAACTACTTAACAACTTAACCACAGCAAGAGTCATGAGTTCACTCGGTCAAACCCTCCGCCAGGCCCGCGAAGCCAAGGGCCTCTCCCAGTCCCAGGTCGCTGCGGAGACGCGCATCCTCGTGCAGATCATCGACGACATCGAGAACGAGGACTACCACCGCATCGCCGCGCCGATCTAC
>CAKULR010000250.1 GCA_934667295.1 uncultured Kiritimatiellota bacterium | reverse complement strand
GGGGCGAAGAGCGCGGCGTCCAGCAGGAGGCCACGGCTCTTCAGGTGTTCGTAGAAGGTGGGGACGGCGCCCGTGGGGCGGAAGACGCCCTGGACGCGCCCGTTCTCGTCGAGTCCGCTCTGGTGGAAGGCGAAGATGTCCTGCATCACGATCTGCTGGCCTTCGAGGCCCGTGACCTCGGAGATGGCGACGACCTTGCGCGAACCGTCCGAGAGGCGGGATTCGTGGATGACGATGTCGACGGCGGAGGCGATCTGCTCGCGGATGGCGCGGGAGGGCAGTTCCATGCCGCTCATGAGCACCATCGTCTCCAGGCGCGAGATGACGTCGCGCGGGGAGTTGGCGTGGACGGTCGTGAGGGAACCGTCGTGGCCGGTGTTCATGGCCTGGAGCATGTCCAGCGCCTCGCCGCCCCGGCACTCGCCCACGATGATGCGGTCCGGACGCATGCGCAGGCAGTTCCGCACGAGGTCGCGGATCGTCACGGCGCCGCGTCCCTCGATGTTCGGGGGGCGCGCTTCGAGGCGCACGACGTGGGGCTGCGCGAGGCGGAGTTCGGCGGCATCCTCGACGGTGACGATGCGCTCGTCGGCGGGGATGAAGCCGGAGAGGAGGTTGAGGAGGGTCGTCTTGCCCGAGCCCGTGCCGCCGGCGACGACGATGTTCTTGCGCATCCTGACGCACGCCTTCATGACCTCGGCGGCGTTGTGCGTCCAGGTGCCGAAGCGGACGAAGTCCTCGGCGGTGAGGGTGCGGCGGGCGAACTTGCGGATGGTGAGCGTGGGGCCCGAGAGGGCGAGCGGGGGGATGATCGCGTTCACGCGGGAACCGTCCGCCAGGCGGGCGTCCACGTAGGGCTGCGATTCGTCGATGCGGCGCCCGATGGGGGAGACGATGCGCTCGATGACGGCCATCACGCTTGCGTCGTCGGTGAACTGGAGGTCGGTGAGGGCGAGCTTGCCGTGGCGCTCGACGTAGACCTGGTGGGGACCGTTGACCATGATCTCGGAGACGGCATCGTCCGCAAGCAGGTCCTCCAGCGGACCCAGGCGCAGGGCCTCGTTGAAGACCTCGCGTTCGAGGCGCGCGGCGTCGATGCCGGGCGGGAGGCGTCCGGCGGTGCGTACCTGCTCGACGATCTCGTGGATCTTCTCCGTGGCCTTGCGTTCAAGCCCGTCGCGGTCGACGCCCGCGACGGTGAGGCGCTTGAGGTCGAGACGGGCGATGAGCTCCTGCTGGATCTGCGCCTTCGCCTGGCGGAGGAGGTCCGCAAGGGGCGAGGGCGTGGCGGCGGGCGGCGGCTCGTCTACGGGCGCGGCGGGCGGCGGTTCGGCGGGCGCTTCCGCCGGGGCGGCGGCCTCGGCGTCCGGAGCGGCGGGGACAACGCGGAGCAGGGCGCGGCCGATCTGCACGACGGCGTTGGGCGCGAGCGTGACGGGGGCGTCGATCGGGACGTCGTTCACGTAGGTGCCGTTCGAGCTGTCGAGGTCCTGGAGCGTGGCCGTGCCGTCCCGGAGGACGAGCAGGGCGTGGCGTTCGGAGACGTCGGGGTAGGGCAGGTGGATGCGGCAGCCCGCGCCGCGTCCGATGAGGTAGGAGCCGTCCTCGGCGCGGAGGCGCGTTGCCGCGCCCGCGTCGGGTTGGGCGATGTCGATCTGGAACGCCATCTCAACGCCCTCCGATTTCAAGCTGCCGCTTCGAGTTGAGCGTTTCGATTTCGTCGCGGATCTTGGCGAAGTCGACCTGCGGCAGCTCCTTCTCGTAGGAGGTGTCGTTGCGGTTGCGGAGGGAGAGGGAGAGGCGGCCCCGGATCTGCTCCGCGAAGACGAGCATTTCGGCCTCGCGGGGCGTGACCTCCAGCGTGACGGTGGAGTAGGAGGTACCGCCGGGAGTGTGCAGGGGGGCGGACTTCGCCGTGTCCTTGCCCGTCGCGAGCACGAGCACGTTCTGGAGCATCGTGCAGGTGACGAGCTCCTGCACGATGGTCTTGCCGTCGGAAGCCGTCTTCGGGAAGGAGAAGGTGCCGATCACGTCAAC
>CAKULR010000249.1 GCA_934667295.1 uncultured Kiritimatiellota bacterium | reverse complement strand
CGCCGGAAACACCGACGTGGCCGCCGCCGACGGGAACGCCCCGACGAACGCGGTCGTTGCGGTGACTTGGCCCGAGGCGCGTCCGGACGCAACGCCGGCCGGTGTGAAGGTCGCCGAGATCCAGCGGAAGATCGACGACACGCACCGCACGGTGCAGAACCGCGCAGCGCGCCGCCGCATCCTCGACTTCGGCCGCCGCATCGACCGGGCCGTCGCGGAGGGGCGCCTCGCGGACGCCGACCACGAGCGGCGGGCGCTCATCTCGCTCGTGCCGGACTACGTGGACATCTACAGCGAGCTGCTGGACGAGGCGCGGGAGGCCCACGACGAGGTGGCCCAGAACAAGCGCCTCGACGAACTCGTCGCGCTCGTCCCCGATTGGCGGCGCGTCGCGGTGCTCGTGCGCCTCATCCAGCACGACGAGGCGTTCTACAGCCGCGCGCTCGCCGGGCGCGTGGAGAAGGACGACTACGTGAAGGCGTTCCGCAAGATCTACGACGCGGCGCGGCGCGACAAGGGCGACCGCGACGAACGCGACGAGAAGGTCGCGCACATCTGCCGGGTGCTTGCCACCTACGTGCCCGACTTCGAGCGTTCGCCCGAATGGAAGTGACGATTCAACTTTAACGAAAGGAACAGGCAATGAACGACAGAGAGACGAACGACGGCGCGGGAGCCTACAAGTGGGTGGCGCTCGCCCTCCTGACGGTGGGCTACTTCATGCAGCAGGGCACGCGGCAGATCTTCAACTCGGTGCTGCCGCAGATGAAGCTCGAATTCACGTCCGTCGCGGCAAGCGACTGGGGCACCGTCATGACGGTGTTCGCCGCCGTGTACGGCATCTGCGTGCTCTTCGCGGGCGTGCTGGGCGACCTCTTCAGCCGCAAGAAGACGATTCTCATCTCCGTGGCGCTCTTCTCGCTCGCGATCCTCGCCTCGGGCTTCGCGCGTCCGTTCGGCTGGCTGTCGCTCGTGAGCTACCTCGTGGCCGTCTACAGCGTCGTGTTCGCCGTGGGGCAGTGCCTCTATCCGTCCTCCGCGAACTCGATCCTGAGCCAGCTCCACGACAAGACGCGCTCGATGGCGATGTCGGTGATGCAGAGCGCGCTCTACGTGGCCGTCGTCGCGGTGTCGCTCGCCTCCGGCTGGCTGGCGGGGCTGGGCCAGGGCGCCTGGCGCTACCCGTTCTGGGTGTTCGGCGGCTTCGGCCTCGCGCTCTTCGTCGTCCTCGCCCTCTTCCTGCGCGACACGAAGCCCGTACCGCATGCGTCCGGGGCCGTGCAGAAGCCGTCGATGGCGGAGGCGTTCAAGGCGTTCGCGGTGAAGCCGAGCGCGTGGCTGCTGATGGTGGCGTTCGGCTTCCAGGTGTTCACGAACTTCGGCTTCACGGTCTGGACGCCCGTCTCCCTGCGCGAGACGTTCTTCGCGGACAAGGCTATGGCCGCCACGGAGGCGGGCTTCTGGACGATGTTCCACTCCGTCATCTGGCACTACGCCGGCTGCGTGATCGGCATCATGTTCGCGAGCCGCTTCTCCGACCGGCTCGCCGCGACGTGGAAGCCCGCGCGCCTCGCCACCAACTTCGTCGGGCTCCTCGCGGGCGCGCCGTGCATCTACCTCGCCTACGCCTCGAACTCGCTGGCCCTCTGCGCCGCCGGCCTCTTCCTCTTCGGTCTCGCACACGGCGTCTACGACTCGAACATGTTCGCCTCGCTCTACGACGTCATCAAGCCGCGCTACCGCGCCTCCTCGACGGGTTTCATGTGCTGCGGCGCGTTCCTCGTCGGCGCCGTCGCCCCGAAGCTGATCGGCGCGATGATGGATGCCGGCATCACGGTGAAGAACTGCCTCGCGTCCCTCTCCGGGGCCTACTTCTGCGGCGCGCTCACCGTGCTCGTCACGATCAGCCTCTTCCTGAAGAAGGACTACGAGCAGAACTGAGGCACTTAACCACTTATTGTTTCGGTAATGAAAGAGGTTGATGAACTCCGATGATTGATGCTCTCGCGCGGCCTACGGCTACCCTCCGAAGCAAGCTTCTGCGGCGCATTCCCGCTCCGC
>CAKULR010000248.1 GCA_934667295.1 uncultured Kiritimatiellota bacterium | reverse complement strand
GCCTGGCGATCGAGTACGGCTATGGACAGGGCGTTTCGCTGAGCGGAACGGATGTGCGCTTCGAGGACTGCCGCGTCGCGAACCTGGGCGGCACGGGCCTCTCCATCAGCGGGTCCCGCAACGTGGTGCGGAACACCGAGGTCTGCGACGTGGGCCGTACCGGCATCAACGTCAGCGGCGGCGACCGCCGGACGCTGGTGAAGGCCGAGACGCTGGTGGAGGGCTGCCACATCCACGACTGGGCCCTCTTCCAGCGCACCTACGCGCCCGCCATCTGCGTGAACGGCTGCGGCGTGACGCTGCGTCGCAACCGGATGCACGACGCGCCGCACTCGGCCGTCCTCTACGGCGGCAACGAACACCTCTTCGAGTACAACGAGGTCTACCGCGTCCTTCTGGAGACGGGCGACGCCGGCGCGTACTACACGGGACGCGACTGGACGACGATGGGGAACGTGCTGCGCTACAACTACACGCACGACCTCGGCGCGGAGGGCGACCACGCCAACACGATGGGCTTCTACTTCGACGACTGCGACTGCGGCGACGCCGTCTACGGCAACGTCTTCCACAACGTCGCGCGCGGCATCATGGTGGGCGGCGGGCGCGAGCATCCCATCCGCAACAACGTCTTCTCGCGCTGCCAGATCGGCCTCTCCATCGACTGCCGCGGCATGACGTGGAAGCACTGGAACTCCCGTGCGCACGGCGGCGACTCCTGGATGCTGGAGGAGAAGGCGAAGAAGCTCGACTACACGAACGGCGTGTGGGCGGCGAAGTATCCGCTCCTCGCGAAGATCATGCAGGACCATCCGCGCGAACCGCTCTACAACCCCGTGGAGAACAACGTCTTCATCGACTGCCGCAGGCAGCTGCTCGCGCTGGACGGCAAGGCGAGCGAGTGCCTGGCGCGCATGGCGCCGATCGCGGGCAACCTCGTGATCAACACCGTCGGCACGAACGGCGTGCAGACCGCGAAGCCCGACCCGCGCATCGCCGCCGGGTTCCGCATCGTCAACGGGACGCCCGCGCAGCCCTTCGACGCGGGGTTCGTCGATGCCGCGCGCGGCGACTTCAGGCTGAAGCCCGGTGCCTGGCTCCTCCGGGAGATGCCCGCGTGGAAGCCCCTCCCCTGATGTGGTATACTGTGCGGCCAGACGGGACAAAAGACTATGTTGGCAATCGTTGACTACAAGGCCGGAAACCTGACGAGCGTGCGCAATGCGTTCGCGGCGCTGGGCGTCGAGGCGCAGGTGACGCGCGATCCGGCGGTGATCCGCGCGGCGGAACGGGTCGTCTTTCCGGGCGTCGGCGCGGCGGGGAGCGCGATGGCGAACCTGCGCGCGCTGGGGCTGGAGGAGGCGGTGCGCGGGGCGGCGACCTCCGGGCGGCCGTTCCTGGGCATCTGCCTGGGGATGCAGATCCTCTTCGAGCATTCCGAGGAGGACGGCGGCGTGGACACGCTCGGCATCCTGCCGGGGCGCGTGCGGCGCTTCCCCGACGTGCCGGGCTTCAAGGTGCCGGAGATCGGCTGGAACCAGGTCCACCGCGCGGGCGTCGCGCAGGATGCCGAATACTATTTCGTCCATTCCTACTACGCCGAGCTGGGGCCCTGCACGGTCGGGACGACGGCGTACGCGGGCGTCACGTTCACGAGCGCCGTCGCGAAGGGGGCGCTCGTCGCCTACCAGTTCCACCCCGAGAAGTCGGGGCGCATCGGCCTGGAGCTGCTGAAGGAGTTCGTGTCATGCTGACGAAGCGCGTGATCCCCTGCCTGGACGTGCGGAACGGGCGCGTCACGAAGGGCGTGAAGTTCAAGAACAACGTCGATCTCGGCGATCCGGTGGAAATGGCCGTCGCCTACTCGGAGGGCGGGGCGGACGAGCTCGTGTTCTACGACATCACGGCATCCGCCGAGCGCCGTCCGATCGACCTCGGCATGGTCGAGGCCGTGGCGCGCGCGGTGCGGATCCCGTTCGCCGTGGGCGGGGGCATTTCGTCCCTCGCGGACATGGAGCGCGTGATTCTCGCGGGCGCGGAGAAGGTCTCCGTCAACTCACTCGCCGTGCGGAATCCCCAGATCGTCGCCGACGGCGCGAAGGCGTTCGGCGCGCAGTGCATCGTCCTCGGCATGGACC
>CAKULR010000247.1 GCA_934667295.1 uncultured Kiritimatiellota bacterium | reverse complement strand
CTACATGACCTCCGACCCAAAGCGCTGGGACGCCGCGCACGGCCTCGTGAAGCGCGGCTACACGATCGACACGTGGGACTTCACCTTCGACCCCGCCTCCTCCACGAACCGCGTCCTCACATCCGCCACGCCCCAGGCGATCATGCACGGCGACAACTCCGGTGTCTACCAGGCGATGGCGCAGCTCGCGTGGCTGAACGACCGCCTCGGCCGCGCGGCGAAGGCGGCCGCCTGGCGCGCGCGGGCGGACGCCCTCAAGGCGGCGATGTACAGGCACCTCTGGAACGGACGCTTCTTCTTCCACCAGCTGCCGCTCAACGTGTCGCCCGTCGACGCGCACGAACGCGAACGCCTTTCGCTCTCCGCCGCCTACGACATGAACCGCGGCCTCATGCCGGTCGCCGACTGCCGCAGGACCATCGAGGAGTACCGTGCGCGCCGCCGGACGACGGACTGCTTCGCCGAATGGTTCACGGTCGATCCGCCCTACACGCCCGCCTTCGGAAGCCATCCGAAGGGCGAGTACGTGAACGGCGCCGTGTGTCCGTTCACGGCGGGCGAACTCGCCAAGGCGGCGTTCGAGAACGGCTACGAGGCGTACGGCTGGGACATCCTCACGCGCGTGGAGAAGATGGCCGCGCGCGACGGCGGCGTCTACTTCCTCTACGGCGCGCAGGACCAGAAGCCGCAGGGGCGCGGTCCGAGCGCGTGGGGCGCCGCGAGCCTCCTTTCGACCGTGGACGAGGGGCTGGCCGGCATCGTGGACAACGGCGTAAAGTACGACGCGATCCGCTTCTCGCCCCGCTGGCCCGTCACGGACTACACGCAGGTGCGCTACTTCACGGGCTACGAGGTGTCGAACGCGATCGTGGACTGCCAGTACGTGCTGCGCGCGAACGGCCTCCGCTACCTCCTCCGTTCGCCCGCGCGGCGCGTGGCGGCGCACCTCCTCCTGCCGCAGGGGAAGACGGCGCGCGCCCTCCGCGTGAACGGCGAAGCGTGTCCGTTCACGACCTCGCGCATCGGCGACTCCACCTACGTGGACGCCGTGGTCGAGGGCCTGTCCGGCGTCTGCGACCTCGAAGTGCTGTTCTAGGTACAACCTCTGCGTGCCCGCTTGTTGTGCTATAATTCCCGCATGGCCTACTTGGAATACCATCGTCTGATCATCGCGCTGGCCCTGGCGGCCGTGCGCATCGGGGCGGCGTTCATGGTCTGCCCCGCGTTCGGCGAGGCGATGATCATGGGGACGGCGCGGCGCGTGGCGATCCTCGCGTTCGCGGTGCTGGCCGTGCCGCATGTGCTCGCCACGATGCCGCCGGGCGAACCGGGCTGGGGGATGCTGGCGGTGGTCGGCGTGAAGGAGGTGGTGGTGGGGTTCCTGATCGGCTTCTTCTCGGCGGTGCCGTTCTGGGTGGCCGAGAACGTGGGGAACTTCATCGACAACCAGCGGGGGGCGACGATGGGCGAGGTGTATTCGCCGCTTTCGGGATCGCAGGAATCGACGACGGGCCTCTTCTTCTCGCAGATCGTCACGACGGTCTTCTTCGTGTCGGGGGCCGTGTTCCTGTTCCTGGGGGCGCTCTACACGAGCTTCGGGATCTGGCCGGTCTTCGGCGCGGGCGCGTCCTTCGCGCCGGATGCGCCGGTGCGCATCCTCGGGGCGGTGGACGGGATGCTGCGGACGACGGTCGTCATCTCCGCGCCCGTCATCATCCTCATGTTCCTCGCGACGATCGGACTGGGGTTCGTGAACCGCAAGGCGCCGCAGCTGAACGTTTTCTTCCTCTCGATGCCGGTGAAGTCCGCCCTCGGCGTCGCGATGCTGGTCGTCTACCTGCCGTTCATCCTGGACAAGCTCATGTACACGGAGGAAGGGCAGATCCTCCGCCCCGTCCTCGAACTGCTCTCCCGTCCCGGACCATCGCCATGAAAACGTCCAAGCGGATTTTCCTTTCGCCTCCCTGGGTCGGGGCGCGCGAGCGCGCAGCCCTGGGGGCTGCGTTTGCGTCCGGGTACATCGCGCCCTGCGGGCCCCAGGTCGATGCGTTCGAGCGGCGGCTCGGGGAGCTCGCCGGGCAGCACGCCGCCGCCGTCGCCTCCGGCACCGCCGCCCTCGACCTGCTGATGGACGCGTTCGGCGTG
>CAKULR010000246.1 GCA_934667295.1 uncultured Kiritimatiellota bacterium | reverse complement strand
TGCGGGGCGTTCACCGTGCGCGGCGTCGAGCCGTGCGCGCTCTGCACGGACGCGACGCGGGACGGCGCGCGCGTGTGCGTCGTCGAGGAGCCGGCGGACATCGTGACGGTCGAGGGGGCGGGCGCGTTCCGTGGGCGCTACCACGTGCTCGGCGGCAAGCTTTCGCCCGCGCGCCGGATGGGGCCCGAGCGGCTGCGTCTGGGCGAGTTGAAGGACCGCATTGCGCGCGAGGGCTTTGCGGAGGTTCTGCTGGCGCTCTCCACGGACATGGAGGGCGATGCGACGGCGGGTTTCGTGGCCGAGGCCCTGCGCGACTGGCCGTCCGCCACGGCGCCGGTGCGGGTGACGCGCCTCGCGTTCGGCCTTCCGGCCGATTCGGGCGTCGCCTATTCCGACCCGCTGACGCTGCGGCGGGCGATTGTACATCGATGCGAGGTGTGACATGAAGTTGCGCGTTTTTGGCTTGCCTTTCGGACCGGAAAAGAGTATAAATACATGGGAAAAAGGACAGACTAGGAGTACGCATGGCCATCAACAAGTATCTTGACGCATTCATGAAGACCTTTCCGTTCGAGGGTCTTACCTACGACGACGTCACGCTCGTGACGCAGTATGCCGATTTCCTGCCGGACGACGCCTCGCTCGAAACGAAGCTCACCTCGCGCCAGAAGATGAAGGTGCCGTTCATCTCGGCGGCCATGGACACCGTCACCGAGGCCCCGATGGCCATCGCGATGGCCCTTGCGGGCGGCATCGGCGTGATCCACAAGAACCTCGAGGAGGACGCCCAGGCCGCCGAGGTCGCGAAGGTCAAGAACTACCTCAACGGCCTCATCGCCAAGCCCGTCTGCTTCCACGCGAACGACGACATCGCCTTCCTCCGCGCGGAGAAGCGCCGCCTCGGCCTCACGTTCAACGGCTTCCCCGTGCTGGACGACCAGGACCGCCTCGTCGGCATGATCTCCGGCGCCGACATGCGCTACGCCCCGATGGACGCCGCGAAGCTGTGCGACGTGATGCAGAAGGACCCCATCACCGCCAAGCCCGGCACCTCCCTCAAGAAGGCCTACGACATCATGCGCGCCCACAAGATGGGCAAGCTGCCGCTCGTCGACAAGGCCGGGCGCGTCGTCGGCCTCTACTCCTTCACCGACGTGCAGCGCCTCGTCGAGAACAAGAACCCCTCCTACAACTGCGACGACCAGTTCCGCCTGCGCGTCTCGGCCTCCGTCTCCGGCGGCAAGGGCGACCTCGCGCGCATGGAGAAGCTGGCGGAGGCGGGCGTGGACGTGGTGGTGGTCGATTCCGCCCATGGCCACTCGAAGGGCATCATGGAGATGACGAAGTACATCGCCAGGAACTTCCCGAAGGTGGACGTGATCGCCGGCAACATCGCGACGGGCGAGGCGGCGGGCGCGCTCGCCAAGTGCGGCGCGCACGCCGTCAAGGTCGGCATCGGGCCGGGCTCCATCTGCACGACGCGCGTCGTCTGCGGCGTGGGCATCCCGCAGCTCACCGCCGTCTACAGCGCCGCCAAGGCCCTGCGCGGCTCGGGCGTCGCGGTGATCGCCGACGGCGGCATCAAGCTCTCCGGCGACGTGCCGAAGGCGATTGCCGCCGGTGCGGACTCGGTCATGCTCGGCTCCGTCCTCGCGGGCACCGAGGAGAGCCCGGGCGAGAAGATCTACGCGAACGGCCGCAAGTACGTCGTCTACCGCGGTATGGGTTCGATGGCCGCCCTCAAGAACGGCAAGGGCTCGCGCGCGCGCTACTTCCAGGACAACGAGAGCGAGGACGACCTCGTGCCGCAGGGCATCGAGGGCATGGTGCCGTACTCCGGCCACGTCGCGGCGATCATGACGCAGTTCTGCGGCGGTCTGCGCGCGTCGCTCGGCTACTGCGGCACGAAGACGATTGCCGACCTCCAGGCGCGTGGCAAGTTCTACCGCGTGACGGCGGCGGGCCAGCGCGAGGCGCGTCCGCACGACATCACGATCACGAAGGAAGCGCCGAACTACCGGGCGTGAGCGCCGTGAGGGTGCTGCTGCATACCTGTTGCGGACCGTGCGCCAGCGCGTGCGCGCCGCGTCTGAGGGAAGAGGGCCACGACGAGGCCCTCTTCTTCTCGAACTGCAACAATGACACGGCGGA
>CAKULR010000245.1 GCA_934667295.1 uncultured Kiritimatiellota bacterium | reverse complement strand
AATGAGGGGCCCCGGGGCGCTCACCCGGCACCGCGTCCGCCGCGCTTCCACCATGACCATGTCCATCGCTTCTCCTTTCACCCCGTCCCCCGCCCCCTCCTCCGCCTCCACCCGTTTCCCGGGCCCTGAGTCCTAACCTGTGCTATAATAAGGGCTTTCAAGGACTTTCATGCTGCGCGCGGGGGCGTGCGGACGTTGGCCTACTGGAGAGAGTGAAATGAAGAAACTGGTTTTGATGCTGGCCCTTGCCGTTGCGGGCATGGCCGGGGCGGACATTCTCGCGGTCACGCCTGTGCCGCAGAACGCGGACACGAACAGCTGGTGGATGAAGCGCCACGTGCAGAAGCTGGAGCGCGTGAAGGCGGGCGGTTCGCGCGTCGTCTTCATCGGCGACTCGATCACGCACTTCTGGGAGGGCAATGGACGTGCGCAGTGGGAGAAGTACTTCGCCGGCGCGCCCTACCACGCGCTCAACCTCGGCTACAGCGCGGACCGCACGGAACACGTCCTGTGGCGGCTCGACCACGGCGAGCTCGACGGCTACGAGGCGAAGGCGGTCGTCCTGATGATCGGCACGAACAACACGGGCCACCGGCCCTTCGAGAAGGAGCCGCCCGCCGACACGATCATCGGCGTGCGCGCGGTGCTCGACAAAATCCGCGCGAAGCAGCCCGGCGCGAAGATCGTCCTCTGCCCCATCTTCCCGCGCGGCGCGACGGCGCAGGACCCCTGCCGCGTGCGCAACGACGTGGTGAACCGCGAGATCCGGAAGTTCGCGGACGGCAAGGCGATCCTCTGGTGCGACTTCACGTCCCGCTTCCTCGCGCCGGACGGCACCCTGCCCGCCGAGACCTTCCCCGACCGCCTCCATCCCGCCGCCTCCGGCTACGAGACGTGGGCCGCCGGCATCCTGCCGTTCATCGAATACGCCTGCTCGGACGACGCGGCGCGCCCCTGCCCGCCCTCTCCCGCCCCCGAACCGCCGCAGACGGCCCTCCCCGCCCCCGCCCGTTCGACCTCCCTCATCGGCTTCCAGTGCGAACGCTGGTGGCGGGATCCCGAGATGTGGTTCCACGCCCTCCAACGCCACCGCCGCGCAATCGCCGAAGGCCCGTCCGAATACGACCTCGTCTTCCTCGGCGACTCGATCACCGCCGGCTGGGAGGGCAACGGGCGGAACGTCCTCGCGGACCTGCGCAGGACCTACCGCATCCTCGCCCTCGGCATCGGCGGCGACCGCGTGCAGCACAACATCTGGCGCGTGCGGAACGGCGAGCTCACCGGCTACCGCGCGAAGCTCGTCATGCTCATGATCGGCACGAACAACAACTACGGCGACAGGCCGGAGGACACCGCGCGCGGCATCTGGACGCTCCTCGCGGACATCCGCGCGAAGCAGCCCCAGGCGAAGATCCTCCTCCTCCCCGTCTTCCCGCGCGGCGAACGGCCCGACGACGCGAAGCGCCGCAACAACGCCGCCGTCAACGCCCTCATCAAGCCCTATGCCGACGGCGAGAACATCCTGTGGCTCGACTTCACGGACAAGCTCGTCCAGCCCGACGGCACGATTTCGAAGGACCTCATGCCCGACTTCCTCCATCCGCGCGAAGCCGGCTACCGTATTTGGGCGGACGCCGCCCTCCCCGTCTTCCGCGCCGTCTGCGGAAAGTAGAAAGGAGTTCATGAAATGAGAAACAGGGGGAAGGGGATTTTTACGGCCCGCGCGACCGTGGCCCTGTTGTTGACGGCCCTGGTGTCACTGGGCGGTCTCCGCGCCGACACGGAAACCATTGACGGCCTCGTGTGGACGTACCGGGCCGTGGGCGGCGCGGCGGAGGTCGTCCCGGCGGACGGGGGCCGGTGCGCGGTCTCGCCGATCCCCTCGGGCCGCCTCGCGGTGCCCGCGGCGCTGGGGGGCCTCCCGGTCGCGGGGATCGGCAGGTGGTCGTTCGCCTACTGCCCCGCCCTGGAGGAGGTCGTCCTGCCGGCCACCGTGACGCACGTGGGGGACTGGGCGTTCGCGGACTGCCCCGCGCTGCGGCGCGCGGAGGTCCCGCCCGGGGCGGCCCTCGGCGGCTGGGCGTTCGCGCACTGCGGGGCGCTGGGCCCGGATCCCTCCTCCCTCCCCGTTCCCCCGCGCCCGGCCCTGCCG
>CAKULR010000244.1 GCA_934667295.1 uncultured Kiritimatiellota bacterium | reverse complement strand
GGGCGACACGCTGTAGGCGAAGACGGTGATCGTCGCATCGGGCGCGGGGGCCCGGAAGACGAACCTGCCCGGCGAGGCGACGTACTGGGGGCGCGGCATCTCGGCGTGCCTCACCTGCGACGGCGCGTTCTACGCGGGAAAGAAAGTTGTCGTCGTGGGCGAGGGAGCGTCCGCGCGCGGCGCGGAGACGTACCTTGCGCGCTGCGGGGCAGAAGTCGTCGCGACGTGTCCGCCCGCCGAGGTGGCGTCCTTCGACGGCGACGGAAAGCACCTGACGGGCCTTTCGCGGCGCAACGGACAGCCGCCGATTCCGTGCGACGGCCTCTTCCTCGTGACGGCGCGCGTGCCGCAGACGGCGTTCCTCGGCAAGGCGCTTGCGCGGGACGCGGCGGGCTACATCGTCGTCACGGGCGTGCGGACCTCCGTGCCCGGCGTCTTCGCGGCCGGCGACTGCGCGCGGCCCCATTACAAGCAGGCGGTCATCGCCGCCGGCGACGGGGCGCTCGCCGCCCTGGAGGCGCTGGCGTTCCTCAAGTAATCCCATAGGAAAATCCTATCACACGATACGGACGCTTCCGATTGGCGCATACACTACTGATATGGTATTCTATTGCCGTTCCCCACGCAAGGGGAGAACAAGAAGAAGAGAGGAGACGAGAACATGAGCGATCAGAAGAGAAAGTACCACCTGGAAACCCTCGCGGTCCATGCGGGACAGGAAGTGCCCGAGAGCGACACCAAGGCGCGCAACGTGCCGGTGTACCGCACGACGGCGTTCAACTTCGACAACTCGCAGCACGGCGCGGACCTGTTCGCGCTCAAGGTGCCGGGCAACATCTACGCCCGCCTCATGAACCCGACGAACGACGCCCTGGAGAAGCGCCTCGCGGCGCTGGACGGCGGCGTGGCGGCCCTGACGCTCGCCTCCGGCACGGCGGCCATCTACTTCACGATCACCAACATCGCGAAGTGCGGCGACGAGATCGTCTCGGCGAACAACCTCTACGGCGGCACCTTCACGCAGTTCGATGCGATCCTGCCGCAGCAGGGCATCACCGTGCGCTTCACGAACGTGAACGACTTCGCGGCGGTTGAGGCGGCAATCAACGAGAAGACGCGCCTCGTCTACATCGAGACGGTCGGCAACCCGGCCCTCGGCATCGCGGACATCGAGAAGTACGCGGAGATCGCCCACCGGCACGAACTGCCGCTCGTCGTGGACGCGACCTTCACGCCCCCCACGCTGCTGCGTCCGATCGAGCACGGCGCGGACATCGTCATCCACTCGCTCTCGAAGTGGATCGGCGGACACGGCGCGGGCATCGGCGGCGCCGTGATCGATGCGGGCACGTTCAACTGGCGCAATCCGAAGTTCGCGCTCTACAACGAGCCGGACCGCGGCTACCACGGCCTCCGCTTCGCGCACGACCTGCCGCTCAACCTCGCGTTCATCCTGCGCCTCCGCACCGTGGGGCTGCGCAACCAGGGTCCGACGCTCGCCCCCGAC
Source organism: uncultured Kiritimatiellota bacterium (assembly GCA_934667295.1). Classification (GTDB taxonomy): domain Bacteria; phylum Verrucomicrobiota; class Kiritimatiellia; order RFP12; family UBA1067; genus RUG572. The sequence continues at coordinate 650 of CAKULR010000244.1, read as the reverse complement.
GCGGCGTGGATCTTCCTGCAGGGGGTCGAGTCGTTGCCGCTCCGCGCGGCGAAGCACTCCTCCAACGCGCTCAAGGTCGCGGAATTCCTCGCCCACCATCCGAAGGTGGCGTGGGTGCGCTACCCCTCGCTGACGGAACCGGAGCTCGCGAAGAAGTACCTGCCGGACGGCGCCGGCGGCATGGTCGTCTTCGGCGTGAAGGGCGGCAGCGCGGAGGCGCGCAAGCTGGTGGACGCCATTCCGCTCTTCTCGATCCTCGCGAACGTCGGCGACGCGAAGAGCCTCATCATCCATCCGGCCTCCACGACGCACTCGCAGGTCTCCGACGAGGAACAGCGCAGGCAGGGCCTCCAGCCCGAGCTCATCCGCCTCTCGATCGGCCTCGAACACCCCGACGACATCCTCGCCGCCCTGTCCGAGGGCCTCGACGCGATCGGTTGAGCGCGTCCGGACGCGCCACGGGAGGGACGCGCTTGTCGCGTCCGCGCCCGTTCGGACGCCACGCGCCGAGGGCGGCGCGGGTACATTGCGAACGGAGCCCCCGGTCGCGCCGGAGCGCGACCCTCCTGGGCTGGGCGCGCGAAGTACCCGCGCCGCCCTCGGCGCGTGGCGTCCGAATGCCTCCTTGAACCTTTCCCTCTTTCCCTCAC
>CAKULR010000243.1 GCA_934667295.1 uncultured Kiritimatiellota bacterium | reverse complement strand
CGCGGACGGTGGCGCCGGGGCTCACGGGCGTGACGGGCCGCTTCCGGGTGCTGGAGGCGGGCGGCGCGGTGACGGGCGGCGGGAACGTGCGCGGGTGGCGCGTGACGGAGGAGAACGGGAACGCCTTCTCCTTCGCGCTGGAGGCGGACGAACAGGGCGTGTGGCTCGTCGCGCGTCCGAAGGGCACGGTCCTCTTCTTCCGCTGACCGCCTCCGCTTATGGTATACTGCTGGACATGAAACCGACAATCGAGCGTTATGGCAGCGGGCACATCAACGAGACGTATCTCATGGCGTGCCCGGAGGGTCCGCGATACATCTTCCAGAAGATCAACACGTCGATTTTCCCGGACCCGGACGCGCTGATGGAGAACATCCGCCGCGTGACGGCGCACATCCGCGCGAAACATCCGGACGACCCGCGCTGCACGCTCACGGTGCTTGACTACGCGAAGCCCTGGCGGCAGTACGTCTTCATCGAGGGCGCGCGCACGTACGACCTCATCGAGAGGCCCGAACAGGCGTTCAAGGTCGCGCAGGCGTTCGCGCGCTTCCAGAACGACCTCGCGGACCTGCCGGGTCCGCGCCTCCACGAGATCATCCCGCACTTCCACGACACGCGCGCCCGCCTCGCCCAGCTCGACGCGGCGGCGCGGGCGGACGTGAAGGGACGCCTGAAGGACGTCGCCGCCGAGATGGCGTTCGTCGACACCCACCGCGCCGAGGCCGGGCGCATCCTCGACCTCATGGCGCGCGGCGACATCCCCGAGCGCATCACGCACAACGACACGAAGATCAACAACGTCATGCTCGACGACGCGACGGGCGCGGGCGTGGCCGTGATCGACCTCGACACGGTGATGCCCGGCTGCGCGCTCTACGACTTCGGCGACATGGTGCGCACCTCCACGGCCGCCGCCGCCGAGGACGAACGCGACCTCGCGAAGGTGTTCTCGCGCCGGGAATACTTCGAGCAGCTGGTGCGGGGCTACCTCTCCGAGGCGAAGTTCCTCAACGAGGCCGAGCGCGCGAACCTCGCGTTCTCGGGGCGGCTCATCACCTTCACGATCGGGGTGAGGTTCCTGACGGACTACCTTGCGGGCGACGTCTACTTCCACACGGCCTCGGCGGACCACAACCTCGTGCGCTGCCGCACGCAGTTCAGGATGGTCGAGTCGATGGAGGCCCAGGCGGCGGACTACGAGGCGATCGTGCGCGCCGTGGCGGCGGGACGGTAGGCGTGGCGCCGGAACGACAGGTGTGGGCGTTCGACTGCGAGTGGGCGCCCGACGTGGCGGCGGGGCGGCGGCTCTACCACCTCGGCGCGGACGTGCCGGACGACGAGGTGATGCGCGTGATGTGGGAGAACAGCCTGGACTACGACCGGGAGCGGAATCCCCAGCCTTTCCTCAAGACCGTCCTCTGCCGCATTGTCTCCATCGCGACCGTCGTGCGCGTGGAGAAGGGGGACGACGTAACGCTCCACCTCTGGGCGCTGCCCGAACACCCCGAGAACCGGGACGTGTCCGAGGCGGACATCCTGCGGCGCTATCTGGAGAAGTTCGGCACGGCGAACCCGCTCCTCGTGGGCTACAACTCGAAGAGCGCCGACATGCACATCCTCGCGCAGCGGGCCATCGTGAACGGTCTGCGCCTCCCCTCCTTCGCACGGCAGATGGAATGCAAGCCCTGGGAGATGAACGCCTACGACCTCATGGACCTCGTGGGCGGACGCGGGAGGGGGTACGGCTGCTCGCTCCACGAGATCGCGAACCTCTGCGGCATCCCGGGGAAGCTTGACACGACGGGCGACGACGTGGCGGGGCTCTTCTACGGCGGGAAGGTGCGCGAGATCGTGCAGTACAACGTCTTCGACGCGCTTTCGACGTACCTCCTGTGGTTACGCGTGGAACACTTCAAGGGTATGCTCACGACGGCGCGGTACGATCTTGAACGACAGCGCGTGCGCGACCTCCTCGTCACCGAGATGGAGAAGCCCGGCGGCGCCTACCTGCACACCTACGCCGCCGCCTGGTCCGCCCTGGGGTGAGCGGTACAGTTGGCTCGGCGTGCAATGTACCCGCGCCGCCCTCGGCGCGTGGCGTCCGGCACCTCCCCGTGCTTCCCCCTGCCTCCGGCCGGTCAACACGGAGCGCGCGGAGGCACGGGGCACGGACGGGCCGGTGAAAAAACTTC
>CAKULR010000242.1 GCA_934667295.1 uncultured Kiritimatiellota bacterium | reverse complement strand
CAGGGCCATGCAACGGGTGTTGCACTGGCTAATGGCTGGCGGGCATACAAGAGGTATTCGTACAAGCGGCATCGTGCAAGAGGTATTCGTGTGAGACATCAGGGCTTCCATAAGAGTTGGAGATGCGATGAAAAGGGACGTTGATGCAATGAAAAGAGACGTTGAACGGAAGACATGGTTAGTGGGGGTACTATGCGGCATCGCCGTGACGGCGATGGCCGGCGTGTTCGATTTCGAGACGGGCGACCTGCAGGGAAGGCAGGTCGTCGAAGGGGCGCAGGACGCGCCACGGGTCCTGATTGTCCGTGCGTCGGGTGAACAGGACCTCGGAACGCCGCTGGCGGCGGCCTTGAAGGGGTGCGTCGCGCTGGTGCAGGCGGATGCGCCGCGCGCGGCGAAGCGCCTTGCGGCGGAATCGTTCGACCTCGTGCTGCTGCAGGGAGGTCCGGACTTGATGGGGTTCGTGGCGGCGGCGACGGCGAACGGGCCCGGAACGAAGGTCGCGTGGGCGGTCACGAAGCCATGCACCATGTGGCATCTGTTCTCGATGGGCGTGCCGGTCCACCAGCTGCAGGGACGTCCGATGCAGGCCGTTGCGGACCGCCTTGCGGGCGTCGTCGCGCAGACGCTGGGGCTTGATCCCGTGCCGGAGGAGGCGTTCGTCCGCGCGGAAAAGGCGATCCGCGAACTCGGCGTGCAGTTCCCCGCCTATCCCGTCGCCGCGGATCTGGAGTCGCTGGCGCGTCTGCGCGCGGCGGCGGCGCGTCCGGCCGCCTTCGACGCCTTCCTCCGCCAGGCGCTCGTGCGCGACAACCCGCTCGTCGCCGCGCACGAGATCGTCTACACGACGCGCGCGATGTGGCGGGGCGACCACCACAACACGGCGACGCTCTTCCAGTGCGGCGAGATCAACGAGGGCAGCTACGCGACGCAGGGCGCGCTCAAGGCGCTTGACGCGAAGACGGGGCGGGTGCGCGTGATCGTGCCGGAGGAGAAGGGGCGCACGGTGCGCGATCCCGAGGTGGACTACGACGGAAAGCGGATCGTCTTCTCGATGCGTGCGGGACGGACGGACGGCTACCACGTCTACACGGTCAACGCGGACGGTTCAGGCCTCCGGCAGCTCACGCGTGACGCGGGCGTGAGCGACATCGACCCCGTGTGGCTGCCCGACGGCGACATCGTCTTCTGCTCCACGCGCGAGCCCAAGAACTGCATGTGCAACCGCCACATCATGGCGAACCTCTTCCGCATGACGGGAGAGGGGGCGGACATCCACCAGATCGGAAAGTCCACGCTCTTCGAGGGGCACACGACGGTCCTGCCCGACGGCCGCCTCCTCTACGACCGGTGGGAGTACGTCGACCGGAACTTCGGCGACGCGCAGGGGCTCTGGACGTGCAACCCGGACGGGACGGGCCATGCGCTCTACTGGGGCAACAACACGACGAGCCCGGGCGGCGTCTTCAACGCGCGTCCCCTCCGCGACCCCTCGCGCGTGATCGCGACGCTCGGGAGCTGCCACGACCTGCCCTGGGGCGCACTCGGCCTCCTCGACCGCACGCGCGGCGTGGAGGGGCGGGAGGCCGTGCTGCGGACCTGGCCCGCCGACTTCCGCGCGCGCATCCACACGGACGGACAGGACTTCGACTCGACGCGCCCCCTCGCGGTCAAGTACGCCGACCCCTTTCCGCTCGACGACGCGCACTTCCTCTGCACGCGCACGATCGGGCGCGGCGCGGAGATGGCGCTCGTCTACCTCGACCTCCACGGCAACGAGGTCGTCTTCCACCGGGACGGTCCCGGCTGCCACGCGCCGACCGTGCTGCGCGCGGCGAAGCGCCCCGTCGTGCGCAGCACGGCGCGCACGTTCGACGATCCCCACGCGCCGGGCCGCTTCTACGTGCAGAACGTCTACGTGGGGACGCACATGAAGGGCGTCGCGCCCGGCACGGTGAAAGCCCTGCGCATCGTCGAATCGCCCGAGAAGCGGAACTGGACGCGGCCGCGCGGGTGGTTCGGACACGGAGAGGAGGCGCCGGCGATGAACTGGCACAGCTTCGAGAACAAGCGCATCCTCGGGACGGTGCCCGTGGAGGCGGACGGCAGCGCCTCCTTCGAGGTACCCGGCAACACCTACGTCTACTTCCAGGCGCTGGACGCCGAGGGGAAGATGGTGCAGTCCATGCGCAGCGGCGCCTACGTGCAGCCGGGGG
>CAKULR010000241.1 GCA_934667295.1 uncultured Kiritimatiellota bacterium | reverse complement strand
GTGGAGCCTCACGGCGCGCGTGCCGGCGGACATGCCGGCGGGGACCTACCCCGTCCGGGTCCGCAACGGCCTGAAGGGCGGGGCGGACTGGTACGACGCGGGCACGTGGGCGGTCGCGCCGCCGCGCGCCGTGTGGAAGGCCGACGTGTTCAACGTCGAGGACTACGGCGCCGAGCCGAACGACCTGGAGAGCGATTCGAACGCCTTCGACGCCGCGCTCGCGGCGGCGGCGCGGAACGGTGGCGGCACGGTCTACGTGCCCTGCGGACGCTACATGCTCACGCGCACGCTCGTCATCCCGTCGCACGTGCTCCTGAAGGGCGAGGACCGCGCGCTCGCGCAGATCTTCTGGCCGGACGTGCCCCTGCCGCCGGAGAACCTGATCGAGGGCTCGCACTCGTTCGGCATCCACGACCTCTTCATCTCGTCGGGACTGTACCGCAACGGCATCGTCGCGAAGAACGACATGGCGTCCGCCAACTGCATGAGGGCGGCGCGCGGCACGCTGACGCACGACATCTCGCTGAAGCGCCTGCGCCTGAAGTTCGTCTCGGACCAGTGGCGCGACGAAAACAATCTCGAAAACTTTCTGCCGCGCTATTCGATGCGCGGGGACGGCATCGTCGTGCGCAACTGCCTGCGCGGCGAGATCGTGGACTGCGTGCTCTACTGTGACAAGGACGCGCAGCGCACGCTCTTCTTCAACTTCACGGGCGACTACATCCGCATGGCGGACTGCCGCGTCAACGGGACGGGCTGGGCGATCTTCGGCGGCGACCGCTGCATCTTCGAGAACAACGACGCGAACAACTGCACCTACTCGATCTCGTCCGTGTGCCGCCGCATGTTCTGGAGCGGGAACCGGCAGACGGACCTCTTCACGAACAACCGCGAGGCGGTCACGCACGACGGCGCGCAGACCGCCTGGTGCGCGAAGCGGCGCGGCGAGCAGGGGTGCGCCTCGGGCGTCGTGCGGGGCACGCACGTCACATTGTCCTTCCCGAAGGACCTCCACTGGAAGACGGGCACGAACGCCACCGCCTGGGTGGGGTGCGAACTCCAGATCACGGACGGGCGCGGCGCGGGCCAGACGCGCGAGATCGTCGCCATGAAGGGCTACGGCGACCTGGAGATCGACCGCCCGTTCGACCTTGCGCCGGACGCGACCTCGCTTTTCGTCATCGTGGCGGAACGCCGCCATCTCCTCTACGTGGACAACGACATCGAGGATGCGGGCGTCGCGATCCAGCTCTACGGCGGGGTGACGGACTGCGTCGTCGCGCGCAACCGCTGTCGCCGCGCCGGCGGCTTCCACGGATCGGGGCGCGACTACCATGGCGTGATCACCTGCTGGTACGTGCAGTTCCTCGGTAACGTCGTCGAGGAGGGCAACTGCCACCGGGGCTCGATCGGCACGGACTTCCGGGGCGCGGGCGCGAGCCTGATCGGCGCGTTTCCGCCGAACGTCAAGTGGCCCCTCTCGCAGTCGTACGTCTACCGCGACAACGAGATCCGCTCCAACGGCTCGCTCTTCATCTCCGTCAAGAACGCCCTCGTCGAGAAGAACACGGTGCGCCGGTCGAGCGTCGGCGTGACGAGCCGCCGCTACCAGGAGACGATGTACCTTGCGGACAACGATGTCTTTGACCGCGTCGAGACGCCGTACCTGAACCTCGCGGGCGCGCACATCACGCCGGAATACGTGGACCGCCGCGCCGAACAGGATCTCGCGGCCCTGAAGGCGGGGACGTTCCGGGACCGCCGGTCGTCGGTGCGGCGGGCCTTCGGCTTCGATTTCAAACCGCAGCCCTGGAACGCCGCGTTCCGCGCGGTTGCGGGCGGACGCAGTCATGCGCCGTTCAAGTTGCCCGTCACGCTGGGCCTTTCCGGCACGGTGGCGGACGCGGTGAAGACGGCCTCGATCATCCTTCCCGCAAGCGGTGGCTGGACGTTCGGCGGCGAGATCGCGCTGACGCCCGGTCCGGACGGTTTCACGGGCGTCGTGCCGGTCGTACCGCCGAAGGAGGGCCCCGTGGGGTTCTTCACCTGGCCCGTGCGCGTGAAGGTCGCGGGGGAGGGCTGGACGTTCGAGACGACGGTGCAGGTCCAGCCGCTCACGCAGAACCGCTTCCTCCGCTGGGAGGTCGCGTGGGTGCCGGCGGGCACGAACCCGACGGCGTGGCGTCCGCTCGCGAATGGGGAGGGCATGGACGGGCACGAGGTGGTCTTCGTGGACCGGCTGCGCGAGGTGTCGGACCACTCGGGGGACGA
>CAKULR010000240.1 GCA_934667295.1 uncultured Kiritimatiellota bacterium | reverse complement strand
CCCCGAAGCGCTCACCCGGTCTCCGTGCGGTTCCCTGGTCTTCGTACCGTCTTTCGGTTGAGTGGTCGTGGCAGGTGTGTGGCTTCGCGGCCGGTCGCGCAGGAACGCGATTCTCACCGGCGCGTTTCTTCTGTCGCGCTTGTTCTTGTCCGAAGGCGGGGGGTGTGCTATAATCCGTTCCACTTTTTTCGGACCCGTAGCTCAGTCGGTCAGAGCGGGGGACTCATAATCCCTTGGTCCTGGGTTCAAGTCCCGGCGGGTCCACCAGTCTTTGCAGAGGAGGTCGAAGGATGAACGCAAACCGAATGGTCGTTGCCGCGCTGGTGGCATGCATGGCGCTCGTGCAGACGCGCGCGGCGAACGGGGATCCGCTTGTGGCGGGGTGGACGGATGTGCCGATGGCCAGCCGTCCGTGGTGCTACTGGTGGTGGGTGAACGGGCACGTGGACAAGCCGACGATCACGGCCGACCTGGAGGCGATGAAGCGCCTCGGCTTCGGTGGCCTCCTGATGTTCGACTCGCGCGGCTACTGGGACGACGAGCGGCATGTCGTCAACCCGAAGCCGAAGATGGAGGTGATGAGCCCCGAATGGCAGGAATGCGCCGTCTTCGCGATCCGCGAGGCCGCGCGCCTGGGGCTCTCCTTCGCGATGAACATGAGTACGTCCGGCGGCAAGATGAACGGTCCCTGGCCCGTGGGCGTCGACGCCCCCAAGCGCCTCGTCTACCGCTACTACCCCGCCGGGACGCCGCAGACGGCGTTCGAAAAGCCCGACCTCGCGTTCTACCACGACATCGACGCGCAGGAGGTCTTCTACACGGGCGACGACCTGCCCGTGGACGGCGTGTGGCGCAACGGCGGCGACGGCGTCTACACGATGGAGGCGACGAGCGGCAAGCGCCTCGACGGCGCGGCGGCGGCAACGCCCCGCCCGCTGGCCGCGCCGGGCACGCCGGGCGCGAAGCGCCTCCTCGTGCGCTTCGGCTGGGCCGTGCTGCCGGACCACGAGTACGACGTGGACGTTCTCGACGCGCGGGCGATCGAGGGCCACTTCAACCGCTTCCACGGCACGCTCATCGCGCAGCTGCCCGGGCTCGTGGGCGCCGACCGCACGCTCACGCACCTCTACTCCGTCAGCTGGGAGGGCACGATGCCCACCTGGACGGGCGACTTCGAGAACCAGTTCCGCCGCTTCACCGGCTTCGACGTGCGCCCCGAACTGCCTCTCCTCGCCGGGTTCCGCAAGGCGGACGCCGCCGCGCACGAGACCTTCCTGCGCGCCTACCGCCGCGCGCGCAACGACATGTTCCGCGAGAACTTCTACGGCACGCTCGCGCGCCTCGCCCACGCCCACGGCATGGGCCTCGTCTCCGAGTCGGGCGGGCCCTGGCAGCGCACGCCCGCCGTCTTCCGCGAGGCCGACCAGCTCGCCTTCCTCGGCGTGAACGACATCCCCCAGGGCGAGTTCTGGCCGGACGCCAACGGCGAGGGCTACCGGGCGCGCTACCACGTGCGCGCCGCCGTCGCCGCCGCCCACCTCTACGGGCGTCCGCGCGCGTCCGCCGAGGCGTTCACCCACATGATCCGCCACTGGTCCGTCGATCCCGCCCACCTCAAGTACGCGGGCGACCGTTCCTTCGCGGCGGGGATCAACCACCTCGTGTGGCACACGTTCACCTGTTCGCCCGACTCCTTCGGCGTGCCCGGCGCCGAATACTTCGCCGGGTCGCACATCAACCGCAACGTGACGTGGCACCGCGAGGCGCAGGCGTTCGTCGGCTACCTCGGCCGCTGCCAGTGGCTGCTCCAGCAGGGGCAGCCCGTGGAGGACTTCGCCGTCTACGCGGGCGACCGCCCCTACCAGAACTGGGGCCTCTACCGCGAAAAGCCCTATGATGCCTCGAAGGCGAAACTGCCCGCCGGCTACACCTACGACCTCGTGGACGACGCGGCGGTGCTGGAGCGCCTTGCGGTGCGGGACGGGAAGCTCGTGCTGCCCTCCGGCATCTCCTATGGCGCGCTCGTGTGGGATCCCGAGTTCCCGGACGAGCCGCTGAACCCCGCCGTGGTGAAGAAGGTCGAGACCTGGCGGAAGGCGGGCCTCCCCGTCTATTCGGCCGCCGAGGCCGCGCAGGTCGCGGCGCGCGTGCCGCCGGACTACGCGGGGCCGTTCGAGACGGTCCACCGCCGCGCGGGCGCGACGGACATCTACTTCGTCACCGGCGAGGGCGCGGGGACGATGACGTTCCGCGCGCCGGTCGCCGGCCGCGTGGTGGAGGAG
>CAKULR010000239.1 GCA_934667295.1 uncultured Kiritimatiellota bacterium | reverse complement strand
GGCGTCCGGGAGGGCGCGCGCCTTGCGGGCGGCCTCGGCGGCCGGGCCGCTCCGCCCGAGGGAGAGGAGGCTTTGGGCGAGGGACAGTTTCTCGTGCGCGGAGAGGGGCGTCTTCGCCGCCTTCGCCTGGAGCCGCTGGATGGTGGCGGTGACGGTCTGCAGCTTGTCGACGTAGCCGCGCATCTGGGCGGTGCGGCTGTTGTTGGGGTCCACGCGGTCCGTGTAGTCCAGCAGGTCGCGGATCGCGTCCCAGCGGCTCGCGGGCATCAGCACCTCCTGGGCGTAGCGGAAGGTCGCCTCCGGCGAGGCGGGGTAGAGGTGGACGGCCTCGCGGAACGCCTGGTCGGCCATCGAAAAGTAGCCCATGTGGGCGTAGAGGCCGGCGATGGCGGTGCGGAGCTTGGAGAAGCTCTTCTGCGCGGGGAAGTCGCGGCGGAAGGCGGGGTCGCGCAGGAGGCGGCGCTGGTACCAGTCCCAGAACTCCATGTCGTTGCGGATGATGGAGGCGTTCATCGCGCGCGGCTCGGGGTTGATCTTCATGATGAGGCCGTGGGGCGTGAGGTAGGGGTACATCCACTGGATGACGTACGACTCCTCCACGTAGAAGGCGCGGCGCCGCTTCTCGTGGTCGAACATCATCTTCGTGAGGACGCCGTTGATCTCCATCACGCCGAGCGCGCCCGTCACCTGGACGCGCCCGTTCTCGATCCTGAGGTCGGCGTTCGCGGGACGCTTGCCGCTCTGGACCTCGTTGACGTAGATGTTGAACGAGTCGGCGGAGTCCTCCTTGGCGGGAATCCAGATCTCGTCGCCGTAGAGGTCGCGTTCGACGGACATGTAGGTGTCGTCGGCGAGGGCGTTCTGGGTGATGAGGTAGACGTCCGGGCGCACGCGCGCGGAGTAGATCATGTAGGTGGGCACGAAGCGCCCCGGATCGGTGCCGCCGAAGAAGACCGCGCCGGGCGCCATCTCCTCGGGCCACATCGGGTTCGGCAGCGGCTCCTCGTCGTCGGCCAGCTCCTCGCGGATCGCGTTCGCGCCGCGCAGCTGGTAGTTGCCGAACTGCCAGCCGAAGGTGTGGCCGTTCTGCTCGGCCGAGCCCATCGCGAAGACGAGCCGGTCGTTCGTGTAGTTCTCGTAGACCGGGATGAGGGCCGTGCAGCCGGCGGCCAGGCAGAGGAGGGCGAGGGCGAGGCGCTGGGCGGCGGGGTTGCCGCGGAGGAGGCGCTTGAGGAGCCTGTTCGCGACCGAGAGGCCCACGGCGAGGCCGTAGCCTATCCAGAGGGAGAACATGCCGTGCGAGGAGATGAACTTCACCTTCTGGATGAAGCCGTCCTGGATGTCGCCCTTGACGCCGGCGAGGGCGACGAGGAAGAGGGACATGAGGCCGAAGCAGGCGCCGACGGCGATGAGCCACTGCTGGGAGACGTCGTCCGCGCTGAAGCGGAGGGAGAAGGGCGCGGGCGCGTCGTCCGCGCCGCCGTCCGCGCGACCGCGGATCATGTGGACGACGACGCGCGTCTGGCGGACGAGCATCGCGCCGAGGCCGGCGAGGGCGAGCAGGGCGAGGACGAGGAGGAGCAGCTTGTCGAGCCGCAGGGGAACCTCGCCGTCCGTCAGCCCCTCGCAGAGTTCGGAGAAGACGATGACGAGCCCGGCCACGGCGACGTAGAGCCCGGCGGCGAGCCAGGTGGCGTTGAGGACGAGCGGCTTCGCGCCGTTCGCCTTCCGCACGACGACCTTCCAGAGGGCGAAGGGGATGAGGGCGAGCGCGGCCGCCACGAGCGTGAACTGCATGCGGAGGTCCTGGAAGTAGAAGCCGAGCTGCTTGAGGAAGAGCGCGAAGCCGCTCTTCGAGAAGAAGTCCGGCATCGTGATGGCCTCGTACTGGCCGCGCATGATCGCGTGCTTGAAGCCCTCCCACGTGCGCGGGTAGCCCCAGTTCATCGGCGGGTTGCGCAGGTCGGAGACGATCGGCATGTAGGCGTAGAACGAGACGCCGAGCTCGGCGAGGAACGTCGCGACGGCGATGGCGCGTCCGTTCGGCAGGGCGACGAGCGCGAGGGCGAGGATGAGGAAGTTCCAGACGACGGGCCAGATGAACCACCAGGAGTGGGGGTTCGTGAGGCCGTTCATCGCGCCCTTGCAGAGGAGCACGTAGACGGTGAGCTGTACGGCGGCGACGGGAATCGCGTAGGCGAGGCCGCGCGGCGTCGTGAGGACGAGCGCGAAGAGGGCGACGAGGCCGCCGAGGAGCAGGAACGTGGGCTTCGTGTAGGAGAAGGGCACGCCCTGG
>CAKULR010000238.1 GCA_934667295.1 uncultured Kiritimatiellota bacterium | reverse complement strand
CGCTTCAGCTGCGCGGCCTCGGGACGAGGGAGGCGAAGGACGTCGCCGGGGCCGAGGCCGACTTCCGCCAGGCCCTCACGTACCCCGAGAACCTGCAGGCGGGCCGTCCCGGCGACGCCGGCACGGAGCCGAAGGTGCGCTACTACCTCGCCCGCTGCCGCAAGGCCCAGGGGGACGAGAAGGGCTACCGCGACGAACTCGCGAACGCGCTCAAGGGCTGGGTGAACCCCGGCGAGATGAACTTCTACCGCATGCTCGTCCTGCGCGAGCTGAAGGGGGCGGACGCGGACGTCGAGGCGAACCGCGCCGAGCTGCGGAAGGCCATCGAGACCCTGGAGAAGCCGCAGCCGAAGGTGATCGACGCCTACGCGAAGTTCGGCGGCGAGAACTCGCCGATGGAACGCCAGGCGGACAACCTCTGGAAGGCGAAGTACCTGCGCGGCCTCGCGCTCCTCGCCGACGGCAAGCCCGCCGAGGCAAAGGCCCTCTTCCAGGAAGTCGCCGCGAAGAAGCCCGCCCTCCTCTGGGCCGCCTACCAGGCCCGGCAGAAATAGGGAACGCCAGGAGGCTTCCAAGACGGTCCCCGGCGACGCATAATGCGTCTGAGAAGTCCGTCGGAGGCGCGGATGGGATGTCTTACACGGAGCGTGCGGAGACGGGGAGATTGTTTTGAGGTTGGCTTGCGCGCGGTTTCATCTATCGAAGGAGGACAGGGATGTACCGGCCAGGGTGGTAAGCACACGGGAGGGACGCGCTTGTCGCGTCCCTCCCCCCCGTCGGCGCCCGTACCTCGTCGGCGTCCGTCCCCCCGTCGGTCGCGACAAGCGCGACCCTCCCCGTTTGGCCCCCTCCTAACCTTGGTCGGCACAATGGAATCTGGCGGGACGTTACAGGGATGTGTGCAACCCAATTCTTGAAATCCTCCGTGCCTTCGTGTCTCCGCGTGCTCCGTGTTAACCGGCCGGAGGCGCAGGGCCGCCCCACAGCGCCACGCGCCGAGGGCGGCGCGGGTACATCGCGTGCCGAGGGTGTGCGCGGACGCACGCGCATTGAGTTGCGGGCGAATTGCGGCCCTCCCGGCTTGACAGGGCAAGTTAGCCGTGGTAAACTTAGCGCCGTCTAACACAAGAAGGCGGCAACGTTCAGATGGAAGGTTTACGGACATGATGCGGCAGGAGAGACGGCGGCTTGACGGGCGCGGGACACGGGCGGGAACGCCCGGGATCAACGACGCGCACCGGCGCGAGCTGCTGCGCTTCCTGCTGGTGAAGACGGCGGCCGTGCGGCGGGGCGTCAAGCCGGCGGAACTGCTGCGGGTGCGGCACTGCTATGCGCAGACGAACGCCGAGGGGTTCCGCTTCTGCCTGTACCGGCGCGACATCTACTTCACGCTGCGCCTCGCGTATGTGGAGCTGAAGGTGGAGGAGGCGAGTTCGCTCGTCCTGTTCTACGACCCGCAGGCGCTCGCGACGACGCTGGACGAGCCGCACAACCGGCGGTGGCTTGTCCGCATGGGCTACCCGGCGGAGGGGACGGTGGAGGACTTCCTGGACGAGCTGGTGTGCCGGGCACGGGGGACGGACCTGCCGCACGAGGTCGGCGTGTTCGTGGGTTATCCGCTCAAGGACGTCATCGGGTTCGTGCGGCACCTCCCCGCGACGCCGCTCCACAACGGCCCCTGGCGCGTCTACGGCAGCGCCGTCGAGTCCCTGCGGCGGATGCGCCTCTACGCGCGCGTCGAGGCGTGGGCGGCGCGCGCGCTCAGCGAGGCGCCGTCGCTGGAGGCCTTCTACGCGATGATCCCGCAGTTTCAGGTAACAGCACAACAGTAAACAAGGAGTACGGAAAAATGGACAAGGTACATGTCATCTACGGCAGCACGACCGGCATGACCGAGGCGGTCGCCCAGCGCATCGCGGCGGACTTCGGCACGACGGCCCTCAACGTCGCGTCCGCCGGGGCGGACGCCTTCGACGCGGAACTGGTGATCCTCGGCACGTCCACCTGGGGCTGCGGCGATCCGCAGGACGATTGGGCGGCCACGGGACTTCCGCTGCTGGAGGCGGCGGACTGGACGGGCCGGAAGGTCGCGGTGTTCGGCCTCGGCGACGCCCAGGGTTTCGCGGACACGTTCTGCGACGCGGCGGCGGACCTCGCGAACAAGGCGGTGGAGAAGGGCGCGACGCTCGTCGGCACCCTGCCGCTCGACGCCTTCCCGGGCGTGAGTTCGAAGATCGTCTCGGGCGACCACCTGCTCGGCCTCGCGCTTGACGAGGCGAACGAGGCCGACAAGACCGACGCGCGCCTCGCCGCCTG
>CAKULR010000237.1 GCA_934667295.1 uncultured Kiritimatiellota bacterium | reverse complement strand
GTTCGACCTGGCGCGTCGCGTTGCGGCCGAGCGAGCCCATCAGCTGAGGCAGCAGCGAATCGCGCAGCACGCCGTACTCGGCGCTCACGGGATCCGGCAGCGCAAGCCGCGCCGCGCGCACCTCCGCGCGGCCGTCGAACGCATCGAGTTCGCCCGCCGAGAGGAACGAGGAGTGCATCGCCTCGGTGAAGCCGAGCGCGAGGCACGTCGCGCGCACCTTCTCCTTCGCGCGGAAGGGCGCGTCGGAAAGCGGCGAGACGCTGGGGGCGGACGGCATCGTGTCGGGAATGTTGTCAAGGCCGTAGAGCCGCGCAACCTCCTCCACGAGGTCCGCCTCCACGGAAAGGTCCCACCGCCAGCTCGGGATGCCGAAGGCGACCGATACCGTCCCCGCGTAGGGGCCCGCCTCGCGGGGCGTGAGGCCCAGGCTCGCGAGCAGCTCCACCATGCGATCGCTCTCGATAGGCATGCCGATGAGTGCGCGTGCCCGTGCGAAGTCGAGCGCCACGTCCGCGTTCAGCGGCTGGACGCGCGCGTCGGCGTCCACGACGCCCTTCGCGACGACGGCCTCGCCGTACTTCTGCAGCAGATGGCACGCGCGGCGGCTCGCCCAGTCGGCGAGGTCCTTGTCCACGCCCCGGATGTAGCGGTAGCTCGCCTCGGTCGCGAGGCCGAGCTTCGTCGCGGTGCGCTTCGTCGATTCGGGCTGGAAGAGCGCGCTTTCGATGAGGACGCGCGTCGTGCCCGGGGCGATCTCGCTCCCCTCGCCGCCCATCACGCCCGCGACGGCGCTGGGCTTCTCGGCGTCCGCAATGACGAGCATCTGGTCGTCCAGGGTGCGCACCACGCCGTCGAGCGTCTTGATCGTCTCGCCCGGCACGGCGTCGCGCACCACGATCCTGCCGCCCGCGAGCGTCTTGTAGTCGAAGGCGTGCATCGGCTGCCCGCATTCGAGCATCACGTAGTTCGTCACGTCCACGAGGAGGCCGAGCGAGCGCACGCCGCACGCCTCAAGCCGCTTCGCCATGAACGCGGGGGAGGGGCCGTCCTTCACCTGCGTCACGACGCGCGCCGTGTAGCGCGGGCAACGGACGGGATCGAGCAGGTCCACCTTCACCTCGTCGTGTACATCCACGTCGCCTTCGGTGAAGTCGACCGCCGGCATCTTCATCGGCCGCCCGAGCACCGCGCTGAACTCGCGCGCAAGCCCCATCACGCTCAGGGCGTCCGGGCGGTTCCACGTCACCTCGATCTCGAAGACCGTCTCCGGCTTCTCGCCGCCCAGCACGTCGCGCGCGAACGCGCCCACCGGCGCATCCGCCGGAAGCTCGATGATGCCTTCGTGCGTGCCGCCCGCGAGCGCCAACTCCTTCGAGCTGCAGAGCATGCCGAGGGATTCGACGCCGCGCAGCTTACCCTTCTTGATCTTGAAGCCGCCGTCCGGCACCACCGCGCCGATCTTCGCGAGGACGCTCTTCAGGCCCGCGCGGCAGTTCGGCGCGCCGCACACGACCTGTACCGTCGCCGTGCCGTCCGAAACGGTCGTCTTGTGCAGATGCGTCCCCTCGATCACCTCGCACGTCAGCACTTCGCCCACGACGAAGAAGTCGCTCAGGGGCGCGGGGCCGCTCGTCTCGATCGCCTCGACCTGCAGGCCGCTGCGCGTCAGGCGCTCGGCCAGCTCCGCCACGGGGATGTCCGACACGTCGACGAATTCGTTCAACCAGCTAATTGGCAGTCTCATGGAATGGCAAGTAAGGAATTAAATGGTTAGATTGTTAAATGGTCCGTTAAAGGTCAGGGGTTCGCGGGCGTCTCGGGAACGGAGGCCTCCGGGGCGGACACTTCAGGCGCGGGCGTCTCCGAAGCAGGGGCTTCCGCCGGCGTTTCGGCGGTGGGCGCTTCAGACGCGGACGCCGGCGGCTTCGCCTCCTCGGCCTTGGGAGGCGTCGGCGGCTGCTTGCGCGGCTGCGGACGCCAGCGCGGATGCTCGGCCGGCGGCACGAGGCCACCGCCGTTCGCATAACACACGAGGTGGCCCTTTTCGATGAGCCACATGATGTGCGCCTTGACGTTCTGGCCCTTCGAGACGTCGCCGGCGGCGAGCGCCGCGACGACGGTGCCGGGTGCCTGGTCGGGATGCGCCTCGACGTACGTCACGAGTTCGGCGAGGTCGGGAATCGCGTGCGAAAGGTCCAGGGGCGCGGGTTTCACGGCGATCACGAACTCGGGTCCGCGCGGATCGTTCGCGCGGAAGAACTGCAGCTTGCGGTGGTGGAACGCGCCGCGCAGCGCGTAGAAGAGCGAGGCGGGGAAGCGCTTTTCCTTCGCGAGCGCGTCGCGGCAGGCGAAGACGAACGCGCGGTTGGACGACTTGAGCG
>CAKULR010000236.1 GCA_934667295.1 uncultured Kiritimatiellota bacterium | reverse complement strand
GAACGCGCCACCTCGCGGTCGCGAAGGCCGTCTCCGGCGGGCGCACCCGCTCGACGATCCGTCCGCTCGAAGGCGAGGCCCGCGTGGCGGAGATCGCCCGGATGCTCGGCGGCACGTCGCTCACGTCGGTCGTCGAGCAGCACGCCCGCGAACTGCTCGCCCTCGCGCGGACGACGGGTGAATAGGCTTCAAGGAGGTCCGAATGAAGATGACGAAGGTGATGGTAGGTGTCGTGTGTACGTGTCTCTTCGCGTGTGGGGCGACGAACGTGGAACGCATTTTCCGCACGCCACGCGTGACGCGGGGGAACACGAACATCTTCCCCGTGCAGCCGATCGACGCGGCGGCATGGCTCGCGCACCCCGATTTCGTTCAGGAAGGCGCGGAGGCCGCCGCGCCGCGCGTTGCGCGCTTCCGCTGCGCCTTCACGTCCGACGGGTCGCCGCTCGTCTTCGACGTGACGGCGGACGAGCGCTTCTACCTCACGCTGGACGGGCAGTTCGTCGCGCGCGGGCCGCATCGCGGCTCGGTGGACAACTGGACCTACCAGAGCTACCGCGTGCCGCTCGCGGCGGGGCCGCACGTCATGGAGGCCGTCGTCTGGAAGGTCGGCAAGGCCGCGCCGTTCGCGCAGCTCTCCCACCGCTTCGGTTTCTGCCTCAAGGCCGAGGGCGTTTACGATGCCGCGCTCACGACGGGACGGGGCGCATGGACGTGCGGCGCGCTGGAGGGCGTGCTGCGTCCGCGCGGCAAGGGTGCGGCGGCCGGCTGGTTCGCGACGGGCGACACCTTCGAGCTGACGGGGACGGGGATTCCCGGCGCACAGGCCGCGAAGTGGGTCGCGCCCGCCGTCGTGCGCGCCGCGTTCCTCAGGGGGAACGTCTATGGTCACCGCATACGGGGCTGGATGCTCTATCCTTCGCAGCTGCCGGACCAGACCGAGGACCGGGTCCGGCCCGGGCGCTTCGTGATGGGCGGCGAGATGAAGTTTCCCTTCACGGTGCCGGCGGGCGGGAAGCGGCACATCCGCTGGGATCTCGACCGCTACATCTGCGCCTACCCCGAGGCCGTCGTGTCGGGCGGCAAGGGCGGGAAGATGTCCTGGCTCTGGGCCGAGTCGCTTTGTGCGCCCTCGAAGGACCCGCGCGACAATAAATGGTACAAGGGCAACCGGAGCGAGTGGAAGGGCAAGGGCTTCGGCGGTTTCGGCGACACCTTCGTCTTCGACGGACGTTCCCGCGCGGTCTTCCAGCCGCCGTGGTTCCGCTGTGGACGGTGGTGCGAACTCGTCATCGAGGCGGGCGCGGAACCCGTCACGGTCGAGGACCTGTCGCTTGTCGAGAGCCGCTATCCGCTCGCCTGCGAAACGGCGTTCACGAGCCCCGACGACCCCGCGCTCGCCGACGTGCAGCGCATCGCCGTGCGGACGATGCAGATGTGCAGTCACGAAATGCTCTTCGACTGTCCCTTCTACGAGCAGCAGATGTACCCCGGCGACACGCGCGTGCAGCTGAACGTCCTCTCGTCGATGACGTCCGACGACGCGCTCATCCGCCGCGCGATCGAGATCTACGACCTCAACCGCCGCGACGACGGCAGCGTGCCCTTCAACTTCCCGTCGCGGGAGACGCAGGAGGGGGCGGCCTACACGCTCTGCTACCTCGGCATGTACCCCGACTACATGATGAACCACACGGATCGCGCCTGGCTGCGTGCGCGCCTTCCGGGGATGCGCGACACGCTCAGCGGCTTCGAACTCTACGAGCGTGCGGACGGCCTTCTCGAAAAACTGCCCGGCTGGTCGTTCGTGGACTGGGTGCCGCGTCCCGGCTGGGAGGGTGGCTGGGCACCCGGCTCGCGCGACGGCGGCGCGAACGCCGAGCTGAACCTCTTCTACCTCGCCGCCCTGCAGGGCGTGGCGCGGGTGGAGGACGCGATGGGGAATCCGCATCTCGCCGCGCATTGGCGCGCGAAGGCCGCGCGGCTGAAGCCCGCGATCACGGCGGCGTTCTTCGACGCGAAGCGCGGGCTCTTCGCCTCGGACGCGGCGCACACCGTCTTCTCCGAACACGCGCAGTGCCTGGCGCTCCTCGCCGACGTCTTCGAGGGTGAACGCGCGCAGGCGCTCTTCGACCGGCTCGTCTCGACGCCGGACCTCTGTCCGACGAGCGTCTACTTTTCCTACTACCTCTTCGAAGCGTACTTCAAGTTCCGTCGCCCGGACCTCTTCCTCAAGCGTCTCGACCTCTGGAAGGGCTACGTGAAGCTCGGCGCGACGACGTGCCTGGAGGAGCCCGAATACCCCGGCCGCGACTCCCGCAGCGACTGCCACGCCTGGGGTGCGCATCCGCTCTACCATCTCCAAACGGGCCTCGCGGGCATCCGGCCGGAC
>CAKULR010000235.1 GCA_934667295.1 uncultured Kiritimatiellota bacterium | reverse complement strand
GGGATGGTCCGCGCGGCGTCGTGACCCTCGGCCGCACGGCCGTGACGGCGCTCTCCTTCGCGGACGCGCTGTCCGCGCTCGCACTCGACGCGCCCGCCGCCCCGGCGAAGGTGCTGCCGGTCGCGCCGAGGAAGGACCTCGCGCAGGACCGCGTGCGGCGCGGCGAAATGCTCTTCAACGACGGCTCGATGTGCTTCCAGCAGTGGCAGAGCTGCGCGAGCTGCCATCCGGACGGGCGCGTGGACGGCCTCAACTGGGACCTCCTGAACGACGGCATGGGCAACCCGAAGCAGACGAAGAGCGAACTGCTCGTGCAGTGGACGCCGCCCACGATGGTCACGGGCATCCGCAAGGACATGCACGCCTGCAACATGGCCGGGCTCGTCCACATCCAGTTCGTGACGCGCCCCGAGGAGGACGTTTTCTGCTTCGACGCCTACTGCACGGCGATGAAGCCGGTGCCGAGTCCCTACCTTGTCGATGGAAGACTCTCCGCCCGCGCGCAGCGCGGCGAGAAGATCTTCCAGAAGGCCAAGTGCGGTGACTGCCATACGCCGGGCTCGAAGGGCCCGAACGGCGAACACCTCTGGACCGACCAGAACCTGTACGACGTGGGCACGGGCACGGCCACCGAAACGGGACGGAAGTTCGACACGCCCACGCTCAGCGAATGCTGGCGTACGGCGCCCTACCTCTACGACGGCCGCGCGCTGACGATGGAGGAGGTGCTGACGACGTCCAACCCGGACGACCGGCACGGCGAGACCTCGAAGCTCACCCCGGAGGAGATCAAGGACCTCGCGGAATACGTGCTCTCCCTGTAGAGGTACTGTATGTAACGACCTCTTCACATCAGCCCCTTCTTCTGCTTTGGATGACGTACACATGACAGCCGTATGAAGATCTATCTTGACAACTGTTGTTATAACCGTCCATTCGATCCGCAGGGGCAGGTACGTGTTCAGGTTGAAACCGTCTCCAAGCTCGCGGTGCAGTTCCTGATGGCGATGGGACGCATCGAGTTCGTCTGGTCGGCGATTCTCGACTATGAGGTCTCGTGTAATCCGTCGCTCAAGCGGCGGACGGCCATCATGAGGTGGCGGGAACGCGCGGCAGAATGCATCGAACTGACGGACGCGGTTTATGCCCGTGCAGTTGCGATTCGCCTTTGGGGTGTCAAGAGGATGCAATGCACCTTGCGTCGGCAGAAGCGGCCGGATGCACATGGCTGCCGACGACCGATGACGGCTTTATCAAGAAGGCGCGCGGTAGATCGACGGTTCGGGTTGCCTCGCCCGTTGAGTTCATAATGGAGAACAACGATGAAAATGTCTGAAAGTGAACTGACGGCGAAATGCATGAACGTTCTTTTCGACCAGGTCGGTCCGGTTGAGGCGGAGCGTTTCGTGTACATTCTGAACCGTGAAAACTTCGATTATACAGAGTGGCAAAAGAGCCTGTTTGCCGGGGAGACGATGGAATCCCTGGCATCCAAGGTTCGAGGGTACCGTGCCACATGCCGTATGAGGGAGTGCCTGAAGTAAGTGAAGTAACCGCTTGACGTCTTCTGCCTACGCCGTGATTATGATACACTACGGTACATGGAAACGATGAAGCAGATCATGTACGGCGTGACGGACTTCGCGCTCATCCGCGCGGAGAACGGCTACTTCGTGGACCGCACCGCGCTCATCCGCGAACTGGAGAAGACGCGCTACGCGATGTTCCTGCGGCCGCGCCGCTTCGGCAAGTCGCTCCTCTGCGCCATCCTCCAGGCCTACTACGACAGCGACTACGCCGGCCGCTTCGCGGAGCTCTTCGGCGGGCTCGACATCGGGCGAGACCCGACGGGCGAACAGGGCAAGTACCTCTTCATCGACTTCAACTTCTCGCAGGTCTCCAAGGACTTCGAGCAGGTGCAGGCGAGCTTCAACGACTGCTGTTCGGAACGGTTGGATGTCTTCGCCGCGCGTCATGCGGCGCAGCTTCCCGCCGGCGCGGCGGAGGCGATCTGCGCGAAGCGGACGTGCCACGAGAAGATCAATGCCCTGACGGCCCATCTCAAGGGATCGGGGCTGAAGCTCTACGTCTGCATCGACGAGTACGACAACTTCACGAACACGATCCTCGCCGCGTCGCGCGCGAACTACGAGGCGCTCTGCCACGGCGAGGGCTTCTTCAAGCAGGTCTTCAGCGAGCTGAAGGCGGCGACGACTGGCTTGGACGCGCCGATCACCCGCCTCTTCGTCACGGGCGTGACGCCCGTCACGATGGACGACGTGACGAGCGGCTTCAACATCGCGACGAACGTCTCGTTGAACCCCGCGTTCGCCGCGCTGACGGGCTTCACGCACGCCGACATCCGCGACATGCTCGCCTACTACCGCGCCCAC
>CAKULR010000234.1 GCA_934667295.1 uncultured Kiritimatiellota bacterium | reverse complement strand
GGACAAGGCGGCGCTGCGGCGCTACACGGCGGCGGGCGAGCCCGTCGCGCACAACAACGACGGCACCCAGGGCTTCATCCCCGGCATTCCCAACTACAAGAGCGTGTTCATCGTCTACGGCTCGCGGGGCGGCGGCAACTCGCTGCTCGGCTGCTACGACAACGGCTACCCCTACCAGGGCCTGACGCACTGTCCGAGCGAGCCCGGCCTGCCCGTCTTCACCGCCACGGTCACGGCCAACAACTACGTCGCCTGGGATTCGGCGCAGAGGACGGCCTTCTCGAACTGCACGCACGTCGCACGCCTCAACGGCGTGCCCTTCGACCCGTTCACGACGCCGTTCTCGGGCGCGTTCGACCAGATCACCGTGAGCGGGGACTTCCCCCGCAAGAGCGACACGCTCGCGACGTTCGGGCAGGGGACCAAGTACGTGGGCGGCCTCTCCTACGGCGAGGTCCTCGTCTACTCGAACCAGCTCGACGCGGCGACGTTGCCGAAGGTGGAGGCGTACCTGCGCAAGAAGTGGTTCGACGCCGACACGGCGGGGTTCCGGCGGGCGACGTGCGCGGCGCTCCACGTGGAGGCGGGCGCGCGCGTGACGGTGGGCGACTGGGCGGCGGCCCGGGGCGGGGCCGCCTACGAGGTGGGCGCGGGCACGCTGACGGCCTCCGGGCTGGGCGGCGGCGGCATCGTGTGCGGCGCGCTGGAGCTGGCGGCGGAGGGCGTGTTCACGGCGGCGATCGAGGCGGGTGCCCTGCCGACGCTGACGGTGGAGGGGACGCTGACGCTGCCGCGCGCGGCCACGCTGCACGTGACGGGCGACGTGGCGAACCTGCCGCTCGGGCGCCACGTGCTGGCGGCGTGCGGCACGCTCGCGGGCGACGCGGGCGGGTGGACGGACCAGGCGCCGAAGACGCCGCACCGGTCCTACGCGCTGCGCTGCGAGGCGGGCGAACTGGCGCTCGTCGTCTCCAACGCGGGCAGCGTCCTGATCTTCCGATAAAATTAAGTCGCCGCTTCGCGGCTTTAAGTGGTTAAATCGCCGCTGCGCGGCTTTAAATTGCGCAGCGGCGATGTAGTGGCGATGTGCAGACGGCGGTCTCGTTCCGGGAGGGTCGCGCTTGTCGCGACCGTTACCACGCACCCTGGTAGGGCGCGACGTCCCCGGCGCGCCGCATCCGCGAAAACGCCCGCTTAAAGCCGCGCAGCGGCGCCCCATTGTGTGGTATAATCGTTCCCATCTTGAACCCGATTGAGCAAGGAATGAACTGATGATGAACGTCCGCAAGAATGTCAAGTACGCCGTGGCCTGCCTGTCGAGCATGGGGCTGCGCATCACGCCCGAGAACCGCATGGCGGTCCACAACTCGAACCGCTTCGTCCTCCAGGCGACGAGCGCCGAGACGAACGTCCTCAACGTGACGAGCGCGCTCGGGCCCACGTGCCTCGTGATGACGCGCTTCGTGGCGGGCAGCCCGATGGCGGCGTTCATCAAGGCACAGCTGCGCGCGCGCAACATCGCGTTCGAGGGCCCGGACGTGCCGCAGGGCGGCCCGTGGGGCTACCGCCACCAGTTCAACATCGCCGACTCCGGCTTCGGACTCCGCGCGCCGCGCGTGTGGAACGACCGTGCGGGCGAGGTGGGGCGCACGCTGGACGTGGCGGACTACGACGTGGAGCGGATCTTCGGCACGGAGGGCGTGGGCATCCTCCACCTCTCCGGCCTCATTGCCGCGATGAGCCCCGAGACGACGAAGGCCTGCCTCGCGCTCGCCCAGGCCGCGAAGAGGTACGGCACGCTCGTCAGCTTCGACCTCAACTACCGCGCGACGTTCTGGAAGGGGCGCGAGGCCGAGCTTGCGGACGCCTTCCACCGGATCGCGTCCGTCGCCGACATCCTCGTCGGCAACGAGGAGGACTTCCAGCTCTGCCTCGGCTTCAAGGGCCCCGAGGCGGGCGGGAAGGACCTCGCC
The DNA here is from genome assembly GCA_934667295.1 of uncultured Kiritimatiellota bacterium. Classification (GTDB taxonomy): domain Bacteria; phylum Verrucomicrobiota; class Kiritimatiellia; order RFP12; family UBA1067; genus RUG572. The sequence goes on along the minus strand of CAKULR010000234.1, from coordinate 437 downwards.
GGCAAGATCGCGAACTTCAAGGAGATGATCGAGCAGGTCGCCGGGAAGTACCCGAACGCGAAGCTCTACGCGACGACGCTCCGCCAGGTCGTCTCGGCGGACCACCACCTCTGGGGCGCCATCGTGCGTGCCGACGGGGCGTGGCACGTCGAGGAGCCGCGCGACATCGACGTGCTGGACCGCATCGGCGGCGGCGACGGCTTCACGGGCGGCCTCCTCTACGGCGTCCTCCAGGGCTGGGACGGCGCGAAGTGCGCCCAGTTCGGCTGGGCGGCGGGCGTGCTCGCGGCCTCGTCGCTGAACGACTACGCCGAACCCGCCGACGAAAAGCAGGTGTGGGACGTCTACGCCGGCAACGCCCGCGTCCAGCGCTAGGCGGCGCGCCGAGGACGTCCCGTGGGCGTTTTCAGGGGCGCGGCGCGCCGAGGACGTCGTGC
>CAKULR010000233.1 GCA_934667295.1 uncultured Kiritimatiellota bacterium | reverse complement strand
TGCTCGGCATGGTCTTCGGCGTCGGTTCGGTGATCGCCATGCTCGCCGTCGGCGAAGGCGCGAGCCACCAGGCGCTCGAATCCATCAAGCGCCTGGGAAGCCAGAACATCATGGTCAACTCCGTGAAGCCGACTTCCGAGGAGGGGACGAGCTCCGCCGCCCAGTCCGCCGCCCGCCTCGCGATCTACGGCCTCCTGCACGACGACGAGGCGCGCATCCGCGAGACCGTGCCCGGCGTCGCCTGCACCGTGCCCGCGCGCATGGTGCGCCGCAACGCCCGCTTCAACGAGCGCCAGCTGGAGCTGCGGGTCGTCGAGACGATCCCGGACTGGTTCGAGGTCGTGCCGCGCCCCCCCCTCGCGGGCCGCGTGCTCCACGCAAGCGACATGGACACGCACGCCAACGTCTGCGTCCTCACCGAGTTCGGCGTGCGCAAGCTGCTGGCCGCGCGGGAGATGCTCGGCCAGCACGTGCGCCTCGGCAGCGGCGTCTTCGAGGTGGTCGGCATCGTCAGGAACGAAAGCGGCGGCACCGTGCGCGCGCCGGACTCGGAGGCGGACGCCTACATCCCGATGACGACCGCCGCGCGCCTCTTCGGCGTCGCGAACATCCGCCGCGTCTCCGGCGGCATGGAGGGCGAGAAGGTGGAGTTGTCGCAGATCATCGTGAAGATGCGCGACACGTCCGTCGTCGAGGCCGGCGCCAAGGCGATCGAGGCCATGCTCCGCCGCTTCCACAAGAAGCAGGACTTCAAGATCGACGTACCCCTCTCCCTCCTGCGGGAGGCCGAGAAGACGAAACGCACCTACAACGTCGTCCTCGGCGCCATCGCGGGCATCTCGCTCCTCGTCGGCGGCATCGGCATCATGAACATCATGCTCGCCTCCGTTACGGAACGCACGAAGGAGATCGGCATCCGGCGCGCCATCGGCGCGCGCAAGAGCCGCATCGTCGTGCAGTTCCTCATCAACACGTGCGTCCTCTCGATCGGCGGCGGGCTCGCCGGCCTCATCGTCGGCGTCACGATTCCCCTCCTCATCACCTTCTTCACGGGCATGCCCACCGTCATCCAGCCCTACTCGATGGTCCTCGCCTTCGGCATCTCCGTCGGCATCGGCATCGTCTTCGGCCTCTACCCCGCGCTCCGCGCGGCCTCGCTCGACCCAATCGAGGCCCTGCGGCACGAATAACACCATGCAGACAAAACCCCTTGCGATCCTTGCACTCGGCGTGGCCGCCGTCCTCGTCGCGCTGGGCCTCCGCGCGCCGACGCGCGACGCGAAGCACACCCTCCGCTGGCCCGTGATGGGCACGATTGCGCAGATGACCGTCCGGGGAGACGCCACGGCGGGCGAACGCCTGCGCCCCGTCGTGCAGCGGACCTACGAACGGCTGGACGGACTGCTCTCCGCCTGGAACCCGGATTCCGAACTGAGCCGCCTCGCCGCCGCCGGCTGTACGGACTGGGTTGCCGCCGTTTCGTCCGAAGTCAGGCCCTGCTACGCCACGGCCCTGCGGCTGGCGGCGGAAAGCGGGAACGCCTTCAATCCCCGCGTCGGCGCGAAGCTGCGCGCGCTCGGCGTCTCGGGCGGCGGCGCGTACGCGGACTTCGACCTCGGCGCGATCGCCAAGGGCTTCGCGGTGGACGTCGCGGCCCGGGAGATCGTCCGCGCCTGCGCCCCCGGCGCCCCGCCCTCGCTCCTGCTCGACCTCGGCGGCAATCTGCGCGTCGTGGGCGAGGGGACGTGGCGCACGGGCGTGCGCAATCCCTTCGACAAGGCGGGGCCGCTCGTCGGCGTCCTCGCGCTCACGAACGGCGAATCCGTCGCGACCAGCGGCAGCTACGAGCGCTTCATCGAGCGGGACGGCGTCCGCCTTTCCCACATCCTCGACGGACGCACGGGCGAGCCCACGCACGGCCTCGCCGCCGTCACGGTCGTCACGCCGTCCGGGGACGGCGCCCTTCTCGCGGACGGACTTTCGACGACGCTCTTCGTCCTCGGTCCCGCCGAGGGCGCGCGCTTCCTCGCCCGCCATTACCCGCGCGCCCAGGCCCTCTGGATCCCCGACACGCCGAAGGCGCCCCGCATCGTCGCGACGCGCGAGATGGCCCGCCGCCTCGCCTACGCCCTCTGGCCCGTGGAGGAACAGCCGGTCCCCTGAAGCGTCAGGCGCCCGCGAAGAAGCGGTCCAGGATCTGCGCGTACTCGGCGTCCGTCCAGCCCTTCTCCTCGACGGAGATCCAGCCGTTGTAGCCGATCGCCTCGATGGCGCGCCGCACGCCCTTCCAGTCGATGGAGCCCTCGCCGAGGCGCACGAACGCCCCGTCGTTCGGCGCGGCGCGGTCGATCCGGAAGTCCTTGATGTGGAGCTTCACGATCTGGTCGCCCAGCGCCGCGAGCCACTGCTCCACCGGCGCGTAGCGCACG
>CAKULR010000232.1 GCA_934667295.1 uncultured Kiritimatiellota bacterium | reverse complement strand
ACGCCCGGGGACACCGTCTCGTGCCGTTCCATGAACTGGAACTGCAGGGCGCTGCGGCGGGCGTACTCGTCGCAGCCCGCCTTGATCCACGCGACGCCCTGGCGCATCTTCTCGTCCGTCGTCGCCTCCAGGTCAACCGAGCCCATCGACGGCGGGCGCCCCGTCACGAACTGGGAGTGCCAGTAGTAGGTGGGGCGGCCGCCGAACTCCGCGAGCTTCAGCAGGTAGCGGCGGTCCGGGTTCGCCGTGCAGTTGATCATCGTGCGGAACGGCGTGGAGAGGACGATGCCGTGGTAGACGAGCTGCCAGAGGGGAACGTATTCGTCCACCATCCTGTTGCGCGGCGGCTCGAAGGGCTTCACCCACTGGACGGTGAGCGCGGAGTCGACCGAGCCGATGCAGAAGTCGAACGCGCCCTCGCTCGCGCTGCCGCCGAAGGTCGCGCGCAGTTCGTCGAGGATGTGCGCCTCCCACACGGCGCGCCGGCCGTTGTCCAGGCGGTGGCGCGGGTCGGGGCAGGGGAAGAGGCCCCGGCTCGTCGTCACGTCCACGTAGAAGAGCCCCCTGAAGCCGAGCGTCGCCATCTCGGCGCACTGCTTCGGGCAGAACCGCTCGTAGGCGCGCTGGGGGCACATCGTGTAGAGCCGCCCGCCGCCCCAGCTCGTCTTGCCCTTCCGGAGCGTGCCGTCCGGGTTCTTCTCGACGACGTACTCGCTGTCCCACGTATCCGCGATCATGTAGCAGTCGCGGAACGAGGAATGGCCCACGATCTGGTAGCCCTTCTCCTGCGCGCGGCGCACGCAGTCCTTCAGCTTCGCCTCGCCGCCGAGGGACGGCTCCACGGGGAAGATCTGCGGGAAGCGTCCGTCGTGCCCGCCCACGTTCCAGCCGACGAGGCAGAACTCCGCGCCGTCCACGCCCTGCCGCAGGCATTCGTCCACGATCTCCTTCACGCGGTCGAACGTGACGACGGGCCGGACGGGCGGCTCGTTGCGCGTCACCTGGTCCGGCACCGGGCTCGGCACCGGCTTCCACGCCTGGCGGATGCGCACCTCGGGGTGGCGCGCCGCGTAGGCGAGGAGCGGCTGGTCCCTGACGCGCGCCGCGATCGGGCGGCACGCACCGCGTCCGAGCTGGTAGGCGCGGTAGCAGCGGGCGATGCCCGAGTAGTCCGCGTCGTCGCCCGTCAGGAACGTGTACTCCACGGCGATGTCCTCGTAGACATCCTCCATGAACCGGTCGAAGAGGGCGTAGACGCAGTACGCGCCCTTCTTCGCCTCGGCGACGAGCGAGAGGGAATGGGGCATCCCCGTCGCGACCGCGCAGAACGTCGCGCGCGGCGTCTTCAGTCCGTACATCGGCATCCACACGTGCCAGCCCTCGCGCACGCGCCCGTCCGTCTCGTGGAAGCGGCCGAGCGTGTTGTTCGGGAACACCCAGTAGCCCGCCTCGCCCGTCTGCGCCGTCGCGAAGTCGGGCTTCAGGGCGACGCTCTTCGCGCCGGGCGGAATCGCGGCGCGCGGCCAGACGAAGCGGGCCCGGCCGTCCCGGATCTCCAGCGGGCGCGTCTCCCGCACCGTCCGGCCGTCCGCCGTCACCGTCTCCACCGTCATCGTCGCCGTCTGCGCGGCGCACGCCCACACGCACGCCCACGCGCCGAGAACGGCGCCGGCCCGCAGCCTTGTCGCAATCGTCATCCTGACCATCCTTTCGTGTCGTGGTCCGGCGCACGCTAGAGGAAAAGCATGCTCCAGAGGTTCGCCGTGCCGCAGAGCTCGTCGCGCGAAATGCGGATGAGGAGGCGGTCCATCTGCCCGTCGTGCCAACTCATGCAGCCGAGTCCGTCGCCGCGCGCACGGCGCAGGAGGCGCAGCATCACGTGGAGCTTCGCGCTGTCCATCGGCATCATCTTCGCCGCCACCTTCGGCAGGCAGATCCGCAGCACCGTCGTGGGCGAGCAGAAGAACGCATTCGCCGTGGCGGGCAACACCCGCGCCTCGGGCAGAATCTTCGCGAGGCGCGCGGCGGGCGGCGCGGACGGCGGCGCGGCGGGGTCGGTGAGGAAGTAGGCCGTCGTGCCGGGGCGGTTCAGCATCTGGAGCGACGCGCGCACGAAGAGGCCGAACTCGGGGCCCGCCTTCGCGAACAGGTCCTCGGCGGCGTGGACGTCCGACGGCGTCGTCGTCACGCCGAAGAGCGGCGCGGTCGCCGGCACGCCCCCGAACGCGAGCGCGCCGGGCGGCAGGGGCGGACGCCGCATCGTGATCTGGCGGGCGGACCCGTACAGTTCCAGTCCGGCGGGCGTCCTGCGCACGGAGAGCTCGCCCTGCGCGAACAGGTCCGAGCCGAAGACGGCCCGCGCCCCGGCGGCGTCCACCCGCAGATGGGCGAGGTCCGCGCCGCGCGCCAGGCCGTCCTCAGGGCCTCCATGGTCGGCTTCGGGTTCGTCGTCCGGCGCCGC
>CAKULR010000231.1 GCA_934667295.1 uncultured Kiritimatiellota bacterium | reverse complement strand
CGTGAGGTCCTGAGGCAGTTCCGTGCTCGCCCCCGTCGTCCACTTCACCGTGATGACGTAGAGGAAGCTGTCGTCCAGACCCGCCGCGCTCTCCACCACCCGTTCGAGCGGCGTGTTGGGCGCGATGAGCGGCACGACCGTGAGGCCGTGGGGACGCAGCACGTCCAGCAGCTCGTCGCGCTCTTCGAGGGGGAGGTCCACGGAGAGAACGGCGTCGATGCCCGCGTCGGCGGCCGCCTGTGCGAAGGCCTCCAGCCCCTTCGAGAAGATGAGGTTGTAGTAGGTGAAGACGACAAGCCCCGTCTCGGGATGCCGCGCGCGGATGCGCTTCGCGGCCGCGAGCACACCGTCGAGCGTCACGCCCTGCTTCAGCGCCTCGTAGGCCGCCGAGCGGATCACCGACCCGTCCGCGAACGGATCGGAGAACGGCACGCCGAGTTCGATGATGTCCACGCCGCCCGCGACGAGGTCGTCCACCGCCGCCTCGCTCTGCGCGGGGGTCGGATACCCCATTGTCAGGTACGCCACGAAGGCGCCGCGCCCCTCGGCCTTCGCCCGCGCGAAGCACCGCTTGATTCTGTCACTCATTTCAACACTTTTCCTTTACTGAATTTGGATCATTCATCAACTGGATTAAGCCGCCGCTTCGCGGCTTTAAATATTTAAATAGTTAAGTTGTTTCCTAAAAGGTCCTTTGGACAATTTAAAGCCGCGTAGCGGCGATTTAACCACTTAAAGCCGCGCAGCGGCAACTTAACCACTTAAAGCCGCGCAGCGGCGGCTTAACTGGCTTCATGCTGTTGTTTGTACGCCCGGATGTTGTCCATGTCCTTGTCGCCGCGCCCGGAGAGGTTGACGAGCAGGATCGTCCCCTTCGGCAGGTGCGGGGCGCGCTTGATCGCCTCGGCGACGGCGTGGCTCGATTCGAGCGCGGGGATGATGCCCTCGAAGCGGCAGAGGGCGTCGAAGGCGGCAATCGCCTCGTCGTCGTTGATCGCCGTGTATTCGGCGCGGCCCGTGTCGTGGAGGAGGCAGTGCTCGGGCCCGACGCCGGGGTAGTCGAGTCCGGCGGAGACCGAGTAGGTGTCGACGATGTTGCCGTCCGCCGTCTGGAGAAGCATCGTCTTCGCGCCGTGGAGGACGCCGAGGCGCCCGCCGTTGATCGACGCGGCGTGCTCGCCCGTCGCAAGGCCCTTCCCGCCCGCCTCCACGCCGACGAGCTTCACCTGCGGGTCGTCGAAGAACCCGGCGAAGAGGCCGATCGCGTTCGAGCCGCCGCCCACGCAGGCAATGGCCTGGTCGGGGAGGCGCCCGAACTTCGCGAGGCACTGGCGGCGCGCCTCCCTGCCGATCACGCTCTGGAAGTCGCGCACCATGTCCGGGTACGGATACGGGCCCGCGCACGTACCGATCACGTAGAACGTGTCGTCGCAGTTCGTCACCCAGTCGCGCAGGGCCTCGTTCATCGCGTCCTTGAGCGTCGCCGAGCCCTCCGTGATCGCGTGGACGGTCGCGCCGAGCATCTGCATGCGCTCCACGTTCGGCGCCTGGCGCTTCACGTCGAGGGCGCCCATGTAGACCTCGCACGGCATGCCGAGGAGCGCGGCGACGGTCGCCGTGGCGACGCCGTGCATGCCCGCGCCCGTCTCGGCGATGAGGCGCTTCTTGCCCATCCGCTTCGCGAGCAGCGCCTGGCCGATCGTGTTGTTCACCTTGTGCGCGCCCGTGTGGTTGAGGTCCTCACGCTTGAGCACGATCGTCGCGCCGCCGAGGTGGTCCGAGAGGCGGCGGCACACCGTGATCGGCGATTCGCGCCCCACGTAGTCGCGCAGGAGGTCGTCGAGTTCGCGCTGGAACGCGGGGTCCTTCTTCGCGTCGTCGTAGGCCCGCGCGAGTTCATGGAGCGGACCCATGAGGGTTTCCGCCACGTATTGCCCGCCATAGGGGCCGAAGTGTCCTTGAGGTTTCATTTGTATTCCTTTCAAACAAATGTGATGGTAAAAGATGTTGATGAACTCCGATGATTGATGCTCTCGCTACCGCTCCGCAGGCTTTATCTAGCTTCGCAGAAGTCAGCCACAGACAATCACCGTTCAGGACCGTGAAGTGTGAATGGAACGACCCTTGACATAGACATTCTGCGAAGCGGTAGCGAGAGCCATACGGATCGGAGTTTGACTACCAACCAGGCTGGTTGAGAAGTTCACGCAGCGCGGCGCCGGGGTCCGGCGCGCGCATGAGCGTCGTCCCGACGAGGAAACCGTCGGCGCCGGCCGCCTGGATCGCGAGGAGGTCCGCGTGCGTCTTGATGCCGCTCTCGCCGATGCGCGTGATGCCGGCGGGGATCTGCGCGACGAGTTCGGCCGTGAGCGCGGGGTCCGTCCGGAACGTGCGGAGGTCGCGGCAGTTGACGCCGATCATCCGAGCGCCCGACTGGACCGCCCGCCGGATCTCCTCGGCGGTGTGC
>CAKULR010000230.1 GCA_934667295.1 uncultured Kiritimatiellota bacterium | reverse complement strand
GGGCCGCGCTTGTCGCGGCCGGGCTCGTGTGGGAGGGTCGCGCTCCTGCTCGACCGCCGCGTCCACACGTGGCTCCCGCCCCACAGCGCCACGCGCCGAGGGCGGCGCGGGTACTTCGCGCGCCAAGCCTCCCTGCCTACGGACGGCGCGGGGGGACCGTGGGCGGCAGGGTGTCCGGCATGCCGAGGGCGCGGTACTTGGAACGGGCGTAGTCGAAGTATTCGAGCTCCACGACCTGTGCGTCGTCGATGCCGAGGGCACGCAGGTCGGCGTGGCGGGCGGCGATGTCCGGCCCGTCCGTCATGTTGGGGACGATGAGCATGCGCACCTCCAGCTTCGCCTTCGCCCGCACGAGGCGGGACAGGTTCGCCTTGACGATGCGGTTCGAGACCTTCGTGCAGCGTTGGTGCAGGGCATCGTCGGCGGCCTTGTAGTCCGGCAGCCACATGTCCACCACGGGCAGCATCGCCTCGATGGCCGCCGGCGGCGCGTAGAGCGACGTGTCCAGGCAGGTGTGGAGGCCCGCGTCCTTGAACGCGCGGAAGAGGTCGCGCGCCCATTCCCAGAAGAAGAGCGGTTCACCGCCGGAGAGCGTCACGCCGCCGCCGCTCTGCTCGTAGAACGGCCTGTCCTCCAGCGCCTTCGCCACGATCTCCGGGATTGCCATCGGCCGGCCGTAGCGCTTCAGCGCGCGCGTGGGGCAGGTTGCCTCGTCCATCGTGCAGGTCGCGTGGTGGCGGCACAGGTGCTGGAAGCGCGCCCACTGCGGCTGCGGGTCGATGGACTCGGGGTTGTGGCACCACAGGCAACGCAGCGGACACCCCTTCACGAAGAAGGTCGTGCGGATTCCCGGCCCGTCGTGGATGCACAGGCGTTTCGTGTCGAGCATGAGCGGCGTCTTCATGGCGTAACGGCCTCCGCGCGTTCGATGTACTTGTCCTGTTCCGAGCGGGGGAGGTCGTTCCAGCGCACGTTCCACCCGCAGACGCGCACCTGCAGGTCCTCGTACTTCTCCGGATGCGCCTGGGCGTCGCGCAGCTCCTCGGCGCTGAAGACGGTGAACTGCACGACGCTGCCGCCGTTCGCGTGGAAGACGTGCACGAGCGTCTTCATCGCCTCCAGTCCGGCCCGGCCCGCGCAGACCGAAGGATGCAGCATCACGTCGAGCGGGTAGTCGCCCGGCAGGTCGAGGACGCTCGCGGAGGCGAGCGTGTTCACGAGCGCCGTCGCGCCCTCGGTGTCCGCCCCCATCGTCGGCGAGAGGTTATTCGACATCTCCTCGCCCGCGCGGCGTCCGTCCGGCGTCGCCCCCGTCTTCGCGCCCAGCTCGATGAACTGGCGCGCGCAGTGCCCCGACGCGAGGAAGATGCCGCCCCGCGAGTTGGGGACGCCATTGACCTGTCCGGCGAACGTCTGGATGACCGCGCGCCCGAGCGCATTCGCCTCGGGGTCGTTCGTGCCCCACTTGCGCTTCGCGCGCTTCATCCGCAGGCGCAGGTCCTCGTGCCCGGCCCAGTTCGCGGCCATCAGCGCGCCCAGTCCGGCAAGCGTCATCAGCTTCCGCTCGTAGACGATCTCCTTCACCGCAAGGAGGGCGTCCACGGTCGAGCCGAGCCCCACGCTGAGGATTTCGGTGTTGTTGCCGCGCGGGCAGCCGTTCGCGAAGCCGTCCTTCCGCGTCCTGAGCGCGTGTTCCGTCGCGAGCGTCATCATGTTCGCGGGGTTGACCTCCGGCAGCACCGCCTCGCACGCGAACGCGAGCGTGCGGCAGCGCACGGCGGCGTCCGCGAGGCGGGCGAGGTAGGCGTCGCGGAACGCCGCGAAGGTCGCGCAGCCGTCGGGAGGCGACGCGAGCAGACGTTCCACCGGCTTGAGCAGGTTGAGGTACCCGACGCCCGTGTCGTTCACGCTGTCGCGGAGGCCGAACTCGTAGCACCCCCACACGACCATCGTGCGGCAGTCCGCGTCGGTCGCCCCCCGCCATTTCTTCAGGGCCTTCGCCGTCGGCTCCTCGCCGATGAAGGAGACGGACCGATGGCGGCGCGCGAGGTCCATCAGCCGGTCCATCGCCCAGTCGGGCGTGTTGGGCGCGACCTTCACGAGGAACTTCGGCGTCGTCAGGTTGCAGGCGTCCAGCTCGTCGAGGATGATCGCCGAGACGCGGTTGAACGCGCTCGTGCCGTCCGCGTTCGTGCCGCCGAGCCCGATGGGCTGGTTCCAGTAGTTGCTGATGGAGCCCCACTGCCAGAAGAAGTGGCGCAGCTGCTCGCGGAACTCGGCCTCGGTCGTGCGCCCGGCGGCAAGGTCCGCCTCGTAGTACGGCGTGAGGAACACGTCGAGTTCGGTGAGGCTGCGGCACTGGATCGCGTCCATGTGCTCGGAGTAGAAGAAGTAGAGCCACACGAAGAGCAGCATGTCGTAGGCCGTCTCGGGACGGCCCGTGCGGAGGCGCGTGAGCGCGGCGATCTCCTTCGCAAGGCGTCCTGTCGACGCGCCCGCCCGGTCCTCG
>CAKULR010000229.1 GCA_934667295.1 uncultured Kiritimatiellota bacterium | reverse complement strand
GCTTCACGAGGCGCACCTCCACGAGGGCGTCGCCCTCGTCGATCGAGATGGCCTTGAAGCCGTTGCGGTTGACGTTCTTGAAGTCGCCGAGCAGGGTCTTCTTCACCGTGCCCTGCGCCGTCGCGAACATCACGTCCACGTCGCCCTCGAAGGAGCGGATCGGCAGGAGGCGCAGCACCTGCTCGCCGGGCTGGAGGTTGAGGAAGTTGACGAGCGGCTTGCCGAAGCTCGCGCGCGGGGCCTCGGGGATCTCGTAGGCGTCCTTGAGGAAGAGGCGGCCGGTGTTCGTGAAGAACATGAGCGAGTCGTGCGTCTCGGCGACGTAGACGAGGCGCAGGAAGTCCTCCTCCTTGAGCTGGGCGCCCTTCACGCCGCGACCGCCCCGGTTCTGCTCCTTGTACTCGGTGAGGGGGACGCGCTTGACGTAGCCGCGGTTCGAGAGCGTGATGACGCAGGGCTCGTCCGCGATGAGGTCCTTGAGGGAGACCTCGTTCTCGTCGAAGGTGATCTCCGTGCGGCGCGCGCCGTCCGCCTTGCCGGCGAACTTCTCGCGCAGCATCGCGAGGTCGTCCTTGATGATCTGGTAGACGCGCCCGGCGTCCGCGAGGATCGCCTGGAGGTCGGCGATCGTGACGAGCAGCGCGGCGAGCTCGGCCTCCAGCTTCTCGCGTTCGAGGCCGGTGAGCTGGTAGAGGCGCATGTCGAGGATCGCGTTCACCTGCGGGTCGCTGAACCGGTAGGCCTCCTGCAGGCGCACCTTCGCCTCGTCGCGGTTCTTCGAGGCGCGGATGATCTTCACCACGTCGTCGAGGTGCGCGATCGCGATGAGGAGGCCGTCGAGGATGTGCCTGCGCGCGAGGGCCTTGTCGAGCTCGAACTTCGTGCGGCGGGTGATCACCTCGAAGCGGTGGTTCACGTAGCAGCGGAAGAAGTCCTTCAGGTTCATGATGCGCGGGCGGCCCTGGTCGATCGCGAGCATGTTCGCGCCGAACGTCGTCTGCAGCTCGGTGTGCCGGTAGAGTTTGTTGAGGACGATCTGGCCCACGGCGTCGCGCTTGAGCTCCACGACGATGCGGATGTCCTCGGCGGACTCGTCGCGGATGTCCGAGACGCCCTCGATGACCTTCTCCTTCACGAGCTCGGCCATGTGCTTGATCATCTCGGTCTTGTTGACCATGTAGGGGATCTCGGTGATCACGATCCGCTGGCGGTCGCCCTTCCACTCCTCGATCTCGGCGCGGCCGCGCACGCAGATCTGCCCGCGTCCGAGCTTGTACATCGCGCGGATGCCGTTCATGCCGCAGATCATCGCGCCGGTGGGGAAGTCGGGGCCCTTCACGAACTGCATGAGGTCGTCGATCGAGCAGTCGCGGTGATCGACGTAGTACGTGATGCCGTCGCAGAGCTCGCCGAGGTTGTGCGGCGGGATGTTCGTCGCCATGCCCACGGCGATGCCCTGCGAGCCGTTCAGCAGCAGGTTCGGGAGCTTCGCCGGCAGGACGGTCGGCTCGGTGAGCGTCTCGTCGAAGTTCGGCATCATGTCCACGGTGTTCTTTTCGAGGTCCGCGAGCATTTCCTCGGCGGCCTTCTGCATGCGCACCTCGGTGTAGCGCATGGCGGCGGCGCCGTCGCCGTCGATGGAGCCGAAGTTGCCGTGGCCGTCCACGAGCGGCACGCGCAGCGAGAACGGCTGCGCCATGCGCACGATCGTCTCGTAGATGGACGAGTCGCCGTGCGGGTGGTACTTGCCCATCACCTCGCCGACGACGCGGGCGGACTTCATGTGCTTCGCGCCCGAGGTGACGTTGAGCTTGTACATGCCGAAGAGCGACCGGCGGTGGACCGGCTTGAGGCCGTCGCGCGCGTCGGGGAGCGCGCGCCCGATGATCACCGACATCGAATAGTCGATGTAGTCGCGGCTCATCTCCTCGACGATGTTCACATCCTCCAGGATTCCCCCCGCAGGGGCTTCCGGCACGGCGGATTCAACGGGTTCTTCGGTCTTCTCTTCGTCGCTCATGGTGTACAATCTGAAATAACGGACTCGGACTTCGTTTTACGCTTCCTCTAGCGGGATAAGTATAGCATTTCCGGGACGGAAAACCAAGCGGCAGCGGTTAGGCGAAGAACGTCATGGACGTCTTCTTGTACTCGCGCGTGGAGAGGAGCATCACGGCGGGTACGGCGGCGCCGGCCGCCCGGTTGACCTCTGCGGAAAGGGCCTCGAACTGCGCGTTCGCCTCCGCCGCCGCGCGGGCATGGACCATCGCGAAGAGGTTGTAGGGGAAGTTCGGCGCCTCGGGCCGCTCGTAGCAGTGCGTCACCTCGCCGCGCGCCGCGAGCGCGCGGCCCGCCGCCGTCGTGTCGCCCGCCACCCGCCAGCAGCACATGCCGTTTGCGGACCACCCCGCGTGCCGGTGGTGGAGGAGAAGCCCGAGGCGCTTGAGCCGCCCCTTCCGCCGCCAGATCTCCAGCGTCGAGAGGAGGTCCCATTCCTTCATGCCGAGCCGTCCG
>CAKULR010000228.1 GCA_934667295.1 uncultured Kiritimatiellota bacterium | reverse complement strand
GGCGGCGGCCGAGCGCGAAAGGGCGGCCGCCGAACGCGAGCAGCAGCTCCAGCAGCTCCAGCAGATCCAGGAGGAACTGCGCCGGAACCGCGAGGAGCGTCAGCAGCGGGAGGCGGCACAGGCCGCCGAGGCGGAGGCGGAACAGCAGGAGGCCCAGCAGTAGACGCGCGGGGAACGGAAATGGAAAAGACGACGCTGGAGATGTTTCGCGAAGAACGGCTGCGCACGGGGGCGTATGCGACGCCGCCCGGGCGGATGGCGCCGAAGCCGCGCGCGCCGGGCGCCCTCACCACGGGCGGGTTCTGCTGGAGCACGTTCAGCGTGTTCCCCCTGTGCGCGGTCTACGAGGCGCTGGGGCGGCTCACGACGGACACGTGGGCGCACTTCTGCTTCCGTTCGGCGCGGAAGGCCGAGCGCTACGGCGTGCCGCTGTTCGCGGAGGGGTGGAACAGCCGCCGGGACTACAAGGGTCCGGTCGTCTACCTCGCGAACCACATGAGCACGCTGGAGACGATCCTGCTGCCGTTCGTGCTGCTCGGGTACGGTCCGTTCAGCACCGTCGTCAAGGCGTCGCTCGCGCATCTGCCCTTCCTGGAGAAGGCGGCGGCGCACATGGGGCTCATCCCGATCGGGCGCACGAACCCGCGCGAGGACCTGATGACGATCTTCAACGTGGGCGGGGAGCGGATCGCGCAGGGCTCGTCGGTGCTCATCTTCGCGCAGGGACGGCGCCAGCCGGTCTTCGCGCGCAAGGGGTGGAGCTCGATCGGTACGAAGCTTGCGGAGAAGGCGGGCGTGCCGGTGGTGCCGATCGCGGTGAAGACGGACGTGATGCCCACGCGGCCGAGCGGGAAGGGGTGGCTCAAGGACTTCGGCACGGTCGATCCGACGAAGGAGATCCGCCTGGCCTGCGGGCCCGTCCTGAAGGGTCCCTCCCGCGAGACGGTGCGTTCGAGCTTCGACTGGATCCAGGCGAAGCTCGAAGCCTGGGGCCTGCCGACCGAGGGATAGGCGGCGCGTCCGCACGCCGGGCAGTTTCGGAAAAGGAAAAACAAACAAGAAGGAAACCCAGACATGGCGAAGACGTTCAAGATCGGCTACATGCCGCTGTCAAAGGTCAACTGGACGAACGACACGCTTGAGGCGGCGCGGGAGAACGCGCTCAAGTTCCTCAAGTCCCTGCCGGACGTCGAGGTGGTCGGACCCGACCACATGCTCACGCTCGAAGGCGAGGCGATCGAGCTGCTGGAGCAGTTCGAGAAGGACCGCCCGGACCTGCTCATCACGCACTTCATGACCTTCTCGCTCGGCGTCGTGCCCCCGATGTTCGCCCAGCGCCTGAACGTGCCGGTCGTCCTGTGGAGCATGAAGGAGCCCGACCCGAAGGGCGGCCGCCTCCAGAACAACAGCTTCTGCGCGGCGAACATGAACGCGCACCACATGTACCGCCTCCACATCCCCTACTTCCACGTCCACGCCGAGCCGGGCACGCCGGACGCGGCGGAGAAGATCACGAAGGTGGTCAACACGGCGAAGGCGATGAAGGCCCTCCACGAAATGCGCATCGGCCTCATCGGCGGGCGCGTGCCGGGCTTCTACACGAGCTGCGTGAGCGAAATGCTGCTGCGCCGCTGCCTCGGCCCCGAGGTGAAGATCATCACCGAACACGAGCTCTTCACGTGCGCGCAGCACCTCACGCCCGAGGAGGTCGCGAAGGCGATGGCGATCATCGACGCGGACACGAAGACGCACCCGACGGACGGCCCGCGCGGCGACCAGAAGGAGAAGAGCGCCCGCCTCATCGCCGCCGTCATGAAGATGAAGGACAAGTTCTTCGTCGACACCTTCGCGATGCGCTGCTGGCCCGAAGTCATCCTCAACGAGTTCTACGGTATCGCCGTCTGCTCCACGCTCGGCCACCTCACGAACCACGGCTACCTCACCGCCTGCGAGGGCGACGTGTACGGCGCCGTGATGATGCGCATCGGCCAGATCCTCTCGAACGACCTGCCGTTCTTCTGCGACATGATCGTGATGGAGGGCGACTACGGCGTGGCGTGGCACTGCGGCGCGGCCCCCTGCGGACTCTGCAAGCCCGGCTACCAGCCCGAGCTCCACTGCTCGGCGACGGTCGAGGGCGGCGGCGTGAAGGGCTGCACGGGCGAATTCCCGCTCAAGCCCGGCCGCGTGACGCTCGCCCGCCTCGGCGAGAAGCGCGACGGCGACGGCTTCCGCATGCTTGTGGCGACGGGCGAGGGCCTGGACACGGACATGTTCGTGCGCGGCACGCCGCTCAAGATCAAGTTCGACGCCGGCTGCGACGCCCTGCGCGAGGAGGTGATCACGAACGGCTGGGAGCACCACTACGCGCTCATGTACGGCGACCACGTCGACGAGCTGAAGGACCTCTGCCGCAACCTCGACATCGAACTGCACCTCGTGCGGTAGCCTCTCCCGTCCTTCAATGGACCCCATGCGACTGGCGCCACCCCGTTTCCGGGGGCGGCGCCAGACGCATTTTTCACACGGGAGGGACG
>CAKULR010000227.1 GCA_934667295.1 uncultured Kiritimatiellota bacterium | reverse complement strand
GGTGCAGGCCGCGAACGCGGGCGACGACGCGAAGCGCGCCGAGCTCGTCGCGGCGCTGGAGGAGACGCTGGCGCGGCGCGACGCGCTGACGGACCGCACGGCGCGCCAGCAGGACGAGCTGCAGGACCTTGAGGTCGCGCACGGCGAGGAGAGCCGCCGCCTCACGGAGCGGCGCATCACCGCCGCCCAGATGGAGAACGAACTGCAGCTCACGGCGCAGCAGAAGACGGACGCCGAGCGCCGGCGCGGGGAACTCCAGAAGATGATCGCGGGCCGCGAGGCCGGCATCCGCGGCTACGAGGACTCCATCCAGCGCCTCCGCGACGAGACGGCGGAGCTGATGGGCTCGCTCGACGACTTGAAGCAGGGCGCAATCGACATCCACGGACAGGTGGAGGAGGCGCGCATCGAGCGCGGCGAACTGCAGGCCAGGCTCGCCGCGAGCGAGGGCGGCGTGGGCGCGAAGCGCGTCGAGCTCGACAGGGCCCGCGACTACAAGGGCAAGCTCGAAGTCGCCGCGACCGAGGCGACGATGCGTCGGCAGAACGTCTACGACCACCTCGGCCAGGAGTACGGGCTTGACGCCCAGGCCGTCCTGCGCGAGCCGGACCCCGACTGGAAGGGTGGCGAGCCGCCGCCGAACGACGTCCTCGAAAACCGCGTCAACGCGCTCGCCGCGCAGATCGCCGCGCTCGGCCCCGTGAACATGGTCGCCATCGAGGAGTTCCGCGAGCTGGAGGAGCGCTACACGAAGGAGAAGGAGCAGGAGGCGGACCTCCTCGCGGCGAAGGAGCAGATCCTCGCGCTCATCACGAACCTCAACGACAAGAGCGGCGAGCTCTTCCGCAACACATTCAAGCAGGCGAACGAGAACTTCCAGCGGATGTTCACGAAGCTCTTCAACGGCGGCGAGGCGCGCCTCGTCCTGCTGGAGAACGCCGAGGATCCGCTGGAGTGCGGCATCGACATCATCGCGCGCCCCCCGGGCAAGCGTCCGCAGAGCGTCACGCTCCTCTCCGGCGGCGAGCGCACGATGACGGCCGTCGCGCTCCTCTTCGCGATCTTCATGATCAAGCCCGCGCCGTTCTGCATGCTCGACGAGCTCGACGCCGCCCTCGACGACGCGAACATCGGCCGCTTCGTGGACGCCCTCAAGGAGTTCCTCGACCGCAGCCAGTTCCTCATCATCACGCACAACCAGCACACAATCGCCGGGTCGGACCTCGTGTACGGCGTGAGCCAGCAGGAGAAGGGCGTTTCCCGCATCATTTCAATGCGTTTGACGGATATCGGCGTGAAGCCCGTTCCGGAAGACACCAAACAACAGAAAGACCAGGAGCACTAACATGGCAGAAGTTATCGGAGCAGGCGAACTGCACAAGGGCGTGAAGCTGTTGATCGACGGCGAGCCCTACGAAATCACGGTGTTCGACTTCTCGAAGCCGGGCAAGGGGCAGGCGATCTACAACTGCACGCTGCACAACCTCATCTCGGGCGGCAACATCACCCGCAGCTACCGTTCGGGCGACAAGTTCGAGAAGCCGGAGCTCATCCAGCGCAGCGTCACCTACTCGTACGACGACGGCACGGCGTTCGTGTTCACCGACGAGAACTTCGAGGAGATCCGCGTCGCCCCCGACGTGATGGGCGACAAGAAGTACTTCCTCATGGACGAGATGGAGGTCAAGGCCCTCTTCTTCAACGACCGCGTCATCGGCGTGCAGCTCCCCCAGCTCGTCGAGCGCAAGGTCATCAAGGTCGAGCCCGGCGTGAAGGGCAACACCGCCTCCGGCAAGGTCACGAAGCCGGCGACGGTGGAGGGCGGCTACGTCTGCGCCGTCCCGCTCTTCATCAACGAGGGCGACACCGTGCGCATCAACACCGAGACGGGCGAGTACAACGACCGCGTCTCGACGAAATGAGATGAAGTCGCCTTCGGCTTTAAGTCGTTAAGTGATTAAGTTTTCAGGACAGGCCGTGTGGCATTTAAAGCCGCGAAGCGGCAACTTAACGACTTAAAGCCGCGAAGCGGCGATTTAACTGTTCGATTCGGTCCTCTTTGTTGACAATGGAGGTCTCATGAAGATCCTGGTGACGGGCGGCGCGGGCTACATCGGCTCGCACACGACGCTGGAGCTGCTGAAGGCGGGTCACGACGTCGTGGTGGTGGACAACCTCTGCAACTCCTCCGAGGAGGCGCTGAGGCGGGTCGCGGAACTGGCGGGCAGGGCCCCGAAGTTCTACAACCTCGACATCCGCGACGAGGCGGCGCTGGACAAGGTGGTGGCGGCGGAGAAGCCCTTCGACGCCACGATCCACTTCGCCGCGCTCAAGGCCGTGGGCGAGTCGACGAAGATTCCGCTCAAGTACTACAACAACAACCTGGGCGGTACGTTCACGCTCCTCAAGGTGCTTGCCGCGCACGACTGCAGGAACATCGTGTTCTCCAGTTCCGCGACGGTGTACGGCCAGCCGAAGGGCGTGCCGATCCGCGAGGACTTCCCTACGCCCGGCTGCTCGAACCCGTCCGGCTGGACG
>CAKULR010000226.1 GCA_934667295.1 uncultured Kiritimatiellota bacterium | reverse complement strand
GTGCGAAAAGGCATTGTGGCGTAGGCCCCGCAGGGGCCGTTGTAGCCACATGCCTTTTCGCACAATTCTGCGTATGCGAAGCATCTGCGTTCAATGGGTAGGCATCATGGGTATTGTCCAGAAGGAGAACGAAACATGAAACTGACGCTCAACCGCGAGTACGCCGTCCGCCACCTCGGCGTGGCCGCGCTCTTCGCGGGCCTCGCCGGCTGGTTCCTCTACGACGCCGTCTTCGTCTATCCGCACCTCCCGGCGGACGGCCCGCACCACACGACCGTCGAGTTCCAGTACAGCTTCGCCGTGCTGCTCGCCACGGCGGCGTTCTGCATCGCCTTCCGCGTGTGGGCCAACCGGAAGCGCGTCGTCGAATGGGACGACGAAAAGCTGTGGGGGCCCGGCGCGGGGGATGTCGAGACGCCCTTCTCGGACATCGTCGGCGTCGAGGACGCGCAGTGGGAACGGAAGGGCATCATCGTCTTCCTCGTGAAGGACGGGCGGCGCATCAAGCTGGACGCCTGGCACCACGCGGGCGTGAAGGAGCTCGTCGCGAAGATCCTGCCCGCGAAGGCGACGGCGACGGACGGCGGACAGACGAAGAACTGAGAAGGGACCGGCAGCATGGAACGGACGGCGAACGAGACGAACGGCAGGAACTACAAGTGGGTGGCGCTCGCCCTCCTCTGGGTGGCGTTCTTCCTCCAGCAGGGCACGCGGCAGATCTACAGCGGCACGAACAGCTTCATCCGGGACGGCCTGGGGCTCGGCAACGAGCAGATCGGCCTCATCGGCACCGTCTTCATGTTCGTCTACGGCATCTGCGTGCCGTTTGCGGGATTGGCGGCGGACCTCTTCCGCCGCAAGTGGATGGTCGCGATCGGCGTCCTCGTCTTCTGCGGCGGCATCTTCTGCTCGGGCTTCGCGACCTCGTTCCTCTCGCTGCTCGTCTTCTACAGCATCCTGAACGGCCTTGGGCAGACGTTCTACTACCCGTCCGCCACCTCGCTCATCGGCCAGCTCCACAAGGAGTCGCGCGCGACGGCGCTCTCGCTCCTCCAGCTCGGCCTCTACCTCGGCATCATCGGCTGCACGTGGGCGAGCGGCTGGATGGGCGAGCTCGGCGCGGACGGCTGGCGCACGCCGTTCAAGCTCTTCGGCGGCATCGGCGTTGTCTGGGCGCTTGCGCTCGTCTTTCTCCTGAAGGACACGAAGCCCGTCGCGGTCTCCGGTTCGACGGGCAAGCCCGGCATCGGCGAGACGGTGGGCGCCATCGTGAAGAAGCCCTCTGCGATCCTGCTCGCCATCGGCCTCGGCATGTTCATCTACGTGGACGGCGGGTTCAAGACGTGGATGCCGGACTACCTGCGCTCGGATGCCTTCGCGGCCGACTTCCGCTGGCTCGACGCGCACGTGCCGTGGCTGCGCGGCGCGCCCGCCCTCTTCGCCGTCCTCTGGCACTACCTCGGCGCCATCGTCGGCGTGATGGTCGGTAGCCGCATCTCCGACCGTTTCGCGAAGGTGCGCCCCGGCATCCGCATGGAGGTGAATATCGCGGGCCTCGTCCTCGGCATCCCGTTCATCCTGCTGATGGCGCGCGCGCAGTCCCTCGCCGCGTGCTGTGTCGGCATGTGCCTCTTCGGCGTCTTCCGGGGCGTGTACGACTCGAACCTGCTCGCCTCGCTCTTCGACGTCATCAAGCCGCGCTTCCACGCGACGGCGGCGGGCGTGATGCTCTGTTGCGGGTTCGTCTTCGGCTCGTCCTCCTCCGCCGTCCTCGGCTGGATGAAGGGCCACTTCGGCCTCCAGGCGGGCTTCCAGTCGCTCGCGCTCTTCTACCTCGTCGGCGCGCTCGTCATCCTCGTCGCGCGCACGTGCTTCCTGAAGAAGGACTACGAAGGGTGACGTTCGTCTCGCTCGACTTCGAGACCACGGGCACGGTGAAGGGCTACCCCAACGAGCCCTGGCAGCTGGGCCTCGTCGCGGTTGCGGACGGTGCGCCCGTCGCGTCCTCGAAGTGGGAGACCTGGTTCCGGGTGGCGGCGGACCGTCCCTTCTCGCCGCGCGCGCCGGGCCGCTGGGCGGAGATCCGCCGCGACCTCGCGGCGGCCCCGTCGTTCATGGACCTCTGGCCCGCGCTTGCCGGCCGCCTCGTGGGCGGGCCGCTCGTCGCGCACAACGCGGCGACCGAGCGGACGATCCTCGTGAAGCGCGCGCCGCTCACGCCGTTCGGTCCCTGGATCGACACGCTCCGGCTCGTGCGGAAGTTCTGGCCCCTCATGCAGTCGTTCGCGCTCGGCGACCTCATCCGCTCGTTCGGCCTCCAGGCGCGGGTCGATGCGCTCTGCGCCGGGCGTACCTGGCACGACGCCCTCTACGACGCCTGCGCGGGCGCCGTCCTCTGCTGCCACATCATGGACATTCTGAAGGTGAAGACGTATGAAGATCTATGTCGCTACGCATAACGCGCACAAGCTGCGCGAAATCGGTGAGATCCTGCCGGGCGTCGAACTCGTCCCGGACGACCCGGCGGCGGAGGAGACCGCCGCGACGTTCGAGGGCAACGCCCTCAT
>CAKULR010000225.1 GCA_934667295.1 uncultured Kiritimatiellota bacterium | reverse complement strand
CGAGGAGGACGCCCTCGCAGCCGCTACCCGTGCGCGCCGCCGCGAACGCCGCGAGGCGCAGGTGGTCGTGGACGGGGAACTGCTCCGCGCGGTCGTCGATGAGCACGAAGTCGTTGCCCGCGCCGTGCATCTTCACGAAGTGGACCATCTTCATCACTCGCGCCCTCCCTGGAGAAGCTGGAGCCAGGCCGGGATGCGCGGCTGCTGCGCGGGCGCGTCGGGCGCCTCGCCGCCGCGCGTCAGGCGCGCGAGGTCGCCGAGCACGTTCATGGCCTCGGTGAGCACGATGTCCCGCTTCCGCGCGGCGGCGGCCTCCTCCTCGTCCGTCGGCTCGGCGGCCGCCTCCTCGTCCTCGTCGCCCACGTCGTCCACCTCGTCGAGGATCGCGCGCTCCTCCTTCATCATCTTCTTGCGCGCCGCGCGCTCCAGGGGCGCCGTGCGGCGTTCGGAGAGGTCGCGGCAGAGCTTCACCACCTGCAGGCGGCGCGTCCACTCGGGGCTCTGCGCGACGCGGGCGGCGGAGAGTTCCCTCAGGCGCGGCACGAAGTCCTGCATGTTCCAGATCGCGTCGTAGCTCGCCGGCTCGATGCGGCTCCACGGCAGCGCGTTCGGCAGGTTGTCCTCGCCCACGTCCGTCCGCTCGTCGAAGGCGGAGGGGAGGCGGATGTCGCTCGCGACGCCACGCACCTGGGTCGAGGAGCCGTTGATGCGGTAGAAGCGGGCCGTCGTGATCTTCATCGAGCCGTACTCCGCGCGCCCCATCGGCATCACGGTCTGCACCGTGCCCTTGCCGTGCGACTGCGTGTCGCCGAGGACGAGCGCGCGCCCCGTGTCCTGCAGCACGCCCGCGACGATCTCCGAGGCGCTGGCGGAGTGGCGGTCGATGAGGACGACGAGCGGCTTGCGGAAGGCGAACGTCGGCTGGTCCGGGAACGTGGGCAGCACGTAGAGGTTGCGCGTCTCGCGGATCTGCACGACGGGGCAGGGGCCCGGGTTCGGCCGCACGAAGAGCGCCGAGAGGAGCACGGCCTCCTTGAGCGAGCCGCCCCCGTTGCCGCGCAGGTCGAGCACCATGCCGTCCACGCCCTGCGTGTTGAACTTCGCGATCCACTTCGCCACGTCGAGCGAGCAGGAACGGTAACCGGGATCGTTCGGGCGCTTGTCCATCGTGCCGTAGAACGCGGGCAGCTTCACGTAGCCCATCCGGTTCGTCACGCCGTTGAGCGTGACCTGCTCCACGCGCCCCGTCGCCGCCTGGTCCTCCAGCTTGATCTCGTCGCGGATGAGCGGCACGCGCCGGCGGGAGGAGCCGTTCTTGTCCGTCACCTCCAGGACGACCTTCGTGTTCTTCCTGCCCCGGATCTACTTGATGGACTTCCGCATCGGCTTCCAGACGACGTCCTCGACGGGGCCGTCGCCATGTCCCACGCCGACGATCTTGTCGCCCTCCTTGATGGAGCCCTCGCGCGCCATCGGCCCGCCCTTCATGACCTCCTTGATCTCCAGCGCCCCGTCGTCCATCGACTGCGAGAGGACCGCGCCGACGCCGCAGAGCGACAGGCTCATGTCCATGTCGAAGTCCTCCTTGCTGTCCGGCGCCATGTACGCCGAGTGCGGGTCGTACGCCATCGCCGTCGCCAGCAGGTAGCGTTCCATCACCTTCGTCTCGTCCAGTTCGGTGAGCACCCACGCGAGGTAGTGGCGGTACTTGTTCAGCAACGCCTCCTTCGGCGTCGGCTCGGGCTTCTCCGCCGTCTCGACGGCGTTCGTCCCCGCCGGCTTCGCCTCGGCCTCCTTCCGGTTCCGGGACGCCTTCTTGCCCTTGGCGCGGTCCTTCTTCTTCCGCCCGCCCGCCTCGGCGGCGGCGTCCTCCTCGTCGTCGAGTTCGCGGCCGAGGATCTGCGCGAGCATTTCGTTCTTGATGCGCTTCCGCCAGATGTCGTCGCGCGCCTCGGCGGTCTCCGGCCACGGCGCGTCCTTGCGGTTGTAGAGGTACGTCTCGTCCACGGAGAAGTCGATCTCGCCCTTCTCCAGGTAGTTCGTCACGAACGCGATACACTCCCCGAGGCGGCGCACGAACGTGCGGTGGACGTCGTAGGCGAAGGAGACGTCGCCCCGCCGCAGCGCGTCGTCGATCCCGGTCTGCATCGGCGCAAAGCGGTCCAGGTCGCCCTGGAGGAAGACCGCGTGGTTGTAGTCGTACATCGTCACGAGGTTCGTCCACGCGCGCTGCGAGATCGCGTCGTCGAGCGCCTGCTGCGTGACGTGGTACGCGGGCAGCATGTTGGCGACCTTCCGCGCGATGTTGGCGAACTGCCTCTGCGGGGCGAGGTTGAGCGCGCTCTCCAGGGAGGGGGCGTCCTCGGCGACGGCGGCGAACAGGCACACCGCGAAACAGGCGGCGATCATCTTCTTCGTATTCATAGACGTGTCTCCATCAAAAGGGCCAGCCGGGCGACCTCGTTCGGCGCGAGGATGCCCGGACGATTCGAAATCCACTCCACCACGCGGGAGGCGTTGAGCGCCGTCGTGCGCCCGACGGACCGCAGGCCGTCCACCAGCGTGTCCGAGGCGAGGCAGAG
>CAKULR010000224.1 GCA_934667295.1 uncultured Kiritimatiellota bacterium | reverse complement strand
GAGTCATAGAGCCACGCGGCGCCGGAGCCGACGGCGAGATAGGCGCTGGCCGCACGCGCGAGAAGCGAACGGGCGATGGCCGTCCAGGGGATCCCCGCCGTGCAGACGATCCACACGGCGATGCCGACGACGTTGAAGATCCAGATGAGCACGTAGGAGAAGAGCCGCCCGTACTCCTCGATGTCCGGCTGATGCTGCAGGAGCGAGCGGATCGTGAAGCAGCAGTGGAAGCACCAGGTGAACCCCACCGCGAAGAGCCAGGCGCCCGGCATCGGGAGCGGGGAGACGAAGCACCGCACGGCGAGGGCGATGAGCGCGACGACCACGGTGTAGAACGGAAAGAAGTACGGCGCAAGGGTGATCCACACGTTCGACTTCGAAAGCGTCACGGACCCGCCGGACACCCCGACGCGCAGCTTGGAGACGCGCGCGCCGAAGAGGAGTCCCCACAGGGCGGGCGTGAGCTCGTGCCCGAGGACGTAGGCCCGGACGGGCAGCGGCAGGAACTTCCAGACGGCCAGCTGGGCGACGAGCCCCGCGGCCACCGCCACCACGCCAAGCGGCACGACGGTGTCGCCCTCCGCCGGGATGCCCCCCAGCACATCGACGAGCGACCGCGCCACGCCCCACGCGAGCGGCAGCGCCGCCACCGCCAGCAGAAATCTCAACGCACCCGCCACCGCGCCGCCCGCTCAGTCGTCGAAGATGAACACGAGTTCGCCCGGGAAGACGCGCCGGTTCCGGCGCGCCAGCGCCTCGACGAACTCGCGGTCGGTGTTGAACCGCCGCTGCTTCGCGCGGATTTCCGCGATTTCGCGGTTCTTCTCGTCGATGCGGCGGAGGATGCGCTCCCGTTCGGACGACAGGCCGCTCGCCTGGCGGTACTTCGGGTAGGAGACCATCACGCCCGTCACGACGATGCAGATGAAGCCGAGGAAGAAGAAGACCTGGAGGATTCTGTGGAGGAACTTGTTCATGTGCCGATGGGCGCGTATTTTAAGATTATTCAGGCGCGGAAGTCAAGCCGATTTGCTATAATTTCCGCACATGAAAAAACGACTCCTCCATCTGGGGCTTTCCGTCCTCCTCGCGTTCGCCGCGGGCTGCTTCTCGATGGACGCCGCGCCCATGCGCCTCCGCACGCTCCACGGCGTGCCGACCGAGCACGTCGTCATCGCGAACAACGGCTGGTACCTCTTCAACGCCTGGCCGCTCGCGTGCGGGAACGCCCACGAGAATGCGACGTTCCGCTGGCGGCTTTTCCGGGACGACGTCAACGCCGACATCCTCCAGGACCGCCTCACGCGCTATGCGGCGCGCAAGGGCCGCGACGTGACGGAGCTCAACGTCTTCAACGACGAGCAGGTCCTGCTCTCCATCCCCGGCACGTCCTTCCCCCTGCCGATCCCCTACATTTTCACGTTTCGTGAAACGCAGCTCTCCTGCGTACTCGTGAACCGTTCACCGAAAGGAGGTGCGCAATGAGCCGCCTCGCCGCCGTCTCCGCCGCGCTCGCGCTTCTTCTCGCCTCCGGCTGCATGACCGTGCGCACGACCCGCGCCTACAACGGCGTCGCCGTGGAAGACGGGCGCAGACCGACCGTCACCGTCGAGATCGAGAACTCGGGCTGGTACCTCTTCACCTTCATTCCGCTTGCGAGCGGCAGGGTCGAGGCGCCCAACCAGGCCGACTGCCGCTGGTTCGCCAACACCGTCACGGTCGGGAACAACCTCAAGGTCCTGCAGGAGATCATGCTGCGCGAGCGCGTGGCCGAGGTCGCGAACCTCACGAGCCACCGTTCGGACGAAAAGTACCTCGTCTGCCTCCTCGCACGGCGCGCCTACCACACGAGCGCCGTGCTGCTCCAGCCCGAACCCGCAGAACCCGCGAAGACCCCCGTGGAATCCACCCCCAAGAAATGAGAATCGCACAATCCGTCCGGGCCCTCGTGCCCTACACCCCGGGTGAACAGCCCCGGAGCGCGTCCGTCGTCAAGCTGAACACGAACGAAAACCCCTACCCCCCCTCGCCGCGCGTCGCGGACGTCCTGGCGTCCTTCGACCTCGACCGCCTGCGCCGCTACCCCGACCCCGTCTTCACGGACCTGCGCGCGCGGATCGCGGCGCTGAACGGCACCACGCCCGACCGCGTCTTCGTCGGCAACGGGTCGGACGAAGTGCTCACCCTCATGGCGCGCGCCTTCGTCGACGACAACGAGGCCATCGGCTCCTGCGACCCCAGTTATTCGCTCTACCAAACGCTCGCCGCAATCCGCAACGTCCCCTTCGTGCCGAGTCCGCTCAACGCCGACTTCACCTGGCGCACGCCCGTCACGCGCGGCGCGGACGGACGGCCCGTCGCGCTCTTCCTCCTCACGAACCCCAACGCCCCCACGTCCGTCCGCTACCCCGAGGAGACGGTCGCCGCCTTCGCGCGCACGTTCCCCGGCGTCGTCGTGGTGGACGAAGCCTACGTCGACTTCGCCGACGCCTCGTGCATGGATCTCGCGACCGCCCCCGACGACGTGAACGTCATCGTGATGCGCACGCTCTCCAAAAGCTTCTCGCTCGCCGGTCTGCGCCTCGGCTACTGCATCGGCCCGGCGGACCTCATCGAAGCCCTCTACAAGGTGAAGGACTCCTACAACGTCGACGCCCTCGCC
>CAKULR010000223.1 GCA_934667295.1 uncultured Kiritimatiellota bacterium | reverse complement strand
CGCAGGGCAGCGCCTCCCACGCGCTCGTCGACAAGGTGCGCGAGGCCCCGGCGCGCGCGCAGGAGCTCGCGCCCGGCCTCGCGCTCGACGGCGAACTCCAGCTCGACGCCGCGCTCGTCCCCGCCGTCGCCGCGATCAAGGCGAAGGGGAGCGCGGTCGCGGGACGCGCGAACGTCCTCGTCTTCCCCGATTTGCAGTCCGGCAACATCGGCTACAAGATCGCCCAGCGCCTCGGCGGCGCGACGTGCTTCGCCGTCCTCCAGGGCCTGGCCCGTCCCTGCAACGACCTTTCGCGCGGCTGCTCGGTGGAGGACATCGTGAACACGGTCGCCATGACCGCCGTCCAGGCCCAGGAGCCGCAGCCTTCGAACAACCTCCCGTGAACAGGAACGCCCCATGACCGTCAAGATTCTCCTCACGCTCCTCTTCCTCGTCGCCCTGATCGGCGTGGGCGTCTACAGCCGCCGGCATTCGCGGTCCGTCGACGGGTTCGTCCTCGGCGGACGGAACGTGGGTGCCTGGCTGACGGCGTTCGCCTACGGCACGAGCTACTTCTCCGCCGTCGTCTTCGTCGGCTACGCGGGGCAGTTCGGCTGGAAGTACGGCCTCTCCTCCACGTGGATCGGCATCGGCAACGCCGTCATCGGCTCGATGCTCGCCTGGCTCGTGCTCGCGCGCCGGACGCGCCTCATGACGCAGCATATCCAGAGCCGCACGATGCCGGACTTCTTCGGCTCGCGCTACGGGAGCGAGGGGCTGCGCGTCGCCGCTTCGATCATCGCGTTCGTCTTCCTCATCCCCTACACGGCCGGCGTGTACATGGGCATCTCCACGCTCTTCGAGATGGGCTTCGGCGTGCCCTACGCCTACTGTGCGTGGGCGATGGCGATCCTCACCGCCGTCTACGTGATCCTCGGCGGCTACAAGGCGACGGCGATCAACGACTTCATCCAGGGGCTCATCATGCTCGTGGGCATCACGACCGTCATCGCCGTCGTCCTCAACGGGAAGGGCGGACTCTGCGCGGCGGTGCAGGGCCTCGGCGCCGTCCCCTCGGACGCCGATCCCGCCGTGAACGGCGCGTTCGCGACCTGGTTCGGTCCCGACGCCTGGAGCCTCCTCGGCGTCGTCGTCCTCACCTCGCTCGGCACCTGGGGGCTGCCGCAGATGGTGGGGAAGTTCTACTCGATCACGGACGCGACGGCCATCCGTCGCGGCACGGTCATCTCGACCCTCTTCGCGGTCGTCGTCTCGGGCGGCTGCTACTTCCTCGGCGGATTCGCCCGCCTCTTCCCCGCGCCGGACGTCCTGCCGAACGGACGCCTCGCCTACGATTCGATCATCCCGACGATGCTGAGCGCGAACCTGCCGGACGCGCTCATGGCGCTCG
Source organism: uncultured Kiritimatiellota bacterium (assembly GCA_934667295.1). Classification (GTDB taxonomy): domain Bacteria; phylum Verrucomicrobiota; class Kiritimatiellia; order RFP12; family UBA1067; genus RUG572. The sequence continues at coordinate 1,272 of CAKULR010000223.1, read as the reverse complement.
TCCTGCTGCTCGTCCTCTCCGCCTCGATGTCCACGCTCGCCTCCCTCGTCCTCACCTCCTCCTCCACGATGACGCTCGATCTCATCTACCGCGACAAGCGCTCCCGCGAGGACGAGGTTTCGCAGGGCGAGATCAATGCCGAGGTGGCGGCGAAGATCGAACGCCGCAAGGTCGTCGTGATGCGCGTCTTGATTGTCTTCTTCATCGTCATCTCGCTCATGATCGCCCTCAACCCGCCGCAGTTCATTGCCCAGTTGATGGGCATCTCGTGGGGTGCGCTCGCCGGGGCGTTCCTCGCGCCGTTCATGCTGGGGCTCTACTGGCGGGGTGTCACGAAGATGGCGGTGTGGGCCTGTTTCGCGTGGGGCGTGGGCATGACGCTCGTCAACATGCTCCTCGGCAATCCAATCAACCCGATCAACTGCGGCGCCTTGGCGATGCTGGGAGGCTTTGTGGTGGTGACGGGTGTGAGCCTCGTCACGCCGAAACCGTCCGCGACCTTCCTGGACAACGTCTTCGCGTGCTACGCGAAGTGACGCAGGCGAGGGCGTGGCACGTAGGCGACGCACGCAGGAAGACACTGCGCCGAGGGGCGGGCGTCGTTGGAGAAATACCGTTCCCAGCCGGGGATGTCGGTGTAGTAGTATTGCCCGCAGCCGAAGTCAAGTCCGGGAATGAGGCTGTACTGTCCGCAGATGAGGTGGATGGCGGCGAACAGGGCCGCAATCATGACGAGGCCGGTCAAAACGCCCACGACCGTCCCGAATTTAGATTTCCGCGCAGATTCCACGCCCGCGAGTGTAGCATCTTGCCGCCCGGAACTCAATGTTGGATTTCACCTCGGATGTCACGTCCCCGCACGACCTGTCGGCCCGGCACACGCATCCCCGCGCGACCTGTCGGCCCGGCGCGCGATGTACCCGCGCCGCCCTCGGCGCGTGGCGCTGAAAGGCGGCCCCACATCAAGCCTCCGGCCGGTCAACACGGAGCACGCGGAGGCACGAAGGCACGGAGGGATCCAGAAACCGTGCTACGCACATCTCTGTAACATCCCGCCTGATTCCTTATTGCATGTACTGACTACTGACCAGGGGGCACGAAGCGGGAGGGACGCGCTTGTCGCGTCCGTCCGAAGCGTCCGCCTACGGAAGAACGCAGATACTGCGCATGCGCAGGTTTGGCAAAGACCGATGGAACTACGACGCCCGGAATACCGGGCTACGCCACAATCGGTCTTTGCCAAGGTGCAGGACGGGAATTGACTGGCCCGTC
>CAKULR010000222.1 GCA_934667295.1 uncultured Kiritimatiellota bacterium | reverse complement strand
GGAGAAGTGGGCGGCGGGGGTGACGACATCGACGCCGCCCATCGAGAACTCGGCGCGTTCGGCGGCGGCGGGCTTGGCCGTCCCCACGTCCATGCCCCGGTAGACGAGCATCGAATCCGCGCTCAGGATCGCCGCGCCCATCTCGCGGGCGAGCAGGGCGGCGGCGGCGGACTTCCCGCTCGCGGTCGCGCCCGCCAGGAGGTAGGCCTCACGGGCGGCCATCGCCGCCGCCCTTCGCCGGGGTTCCGGCCTTCGCGCGCCGTCCGTCCAGGCGCGGGAAGAAGCCAGCCAGCACGAGGATCGCGGCGGCGACGGTGATGTAGGCGTCCGCCACGTTGAAGCAGGGGAAGTGGTGGACGCCCCAGTGGAAGTCGAACATGTCCACCACGTGGCCGCGCACGACGCGGTCGATCAGGTTGCCCACGATGCCGCCGTAGAGAAGCATTTCGGCCACGACGCCGAGTCGGCCTGCCGGGAAGACGGCCTCGCGCTTCCAGAAGAGGAGGGCGAGCGCGAACACGGCGAACACGGCGAGCGGCCACACGTGCCCCTGCAGCATCCCCCACGCGCATCCCCGGTTCTCCACGTACGCGAGGTTGAAGAGGTTGTCGAGCACGACGCGCACGGGGCGGTCCTTCAGCACGGCGACGGCCGCCGCCTTCACGACCTGGTCCACAAGGAGCAGGTTCATGACGACGGCGAAGGTGACGACGAATCTCCTCAGCATCAGCGCGTACCGAAGGGGTTCTCCATCGCGGTCTGGCATTCCATGCACGTATGCACGAAGGGAAGGTTCAGCAGACGGGGCTTGCGGATGAGCTGCCCGCAGACCTCGCAGATGCCGTAGGTGCCGTCCGAGATGCGGTTCAGGGCCTCGTCGATCATCTGCACCATCTTGTTCCGCGAATCGACCTGCTTCAGGTCCTGGAGGCGCATGAACGCATCGGACCCGTCGTCGTCCTCGCTGCCGTGGTCGTTGGTCTGCTCCAGCGCGGTCGTCTTGAGCGTGGCGGACTGCCCCAGGGCCTCCTGGCGGAGGATGATGAGGCGCCTGCGGAACTCCTCCAGGTCTGCGGCGGGGAACTGGAGCGTCGTCTCGCCCTTCGTGCGCGTGGTGGGGCGCCGCGAAAGCTTGACCTCCGTCACCGACGCCTCGGCGACCTTGGCCGCCTCGCGCGCGCGCCGCTTCATCTGCTCCGCGAAGTCGAAGGCGATGTGCTGGCTGCGGTTCTCGAACGCCGTCGGCGCCTCGGGCCGCTTCAGCGGGGTCTTGGGCGTCTTCTTCACCACCGTGATCGGCTTGCGCACGTACTCCTTCTTCGCGGGCTTCTCGGGCGCGGGCTTTTCGGGAGCCGGCGCGGCCGCCTTCTTCGCGGCGGGTTTCGTCTTCTTCGCGTTCACGCTCATGTGTACACCCCTCTCTTGCTCTCGTGGTTCCGTATCGGGTCTCAGACGGCGGCCGGCGTTTCGGCGAGCCACGCGCGCATCTCGTCGGTGAGCGCGGTGACGGCCTTGATCGTCGCGGTGGCGACGCGGCCCTCCGCGTCGGGGAGGTCGAACGTGTCGCCCGCCTTCTTGCCGAGCATGTTCTGCGCGAGCTTGGTCTTGTTCGAGATGACGTTGCGCGCGAGGTCGTTGTCCCACTCGCCGAGGATCGTGTAGACGCGCTCCGCGCCGTCCTCCGTCGTGATCGCGACCATCGAGCCGGGGCATGCGGCGGTGGGCTCCACCACGTCGGCGAAGTTCACGGCCTTGACCTCGTTGAGGTCCTTCTGCAGCAGCGACTCCTTCTGCATGAGGGCGCGCTGCTCGTCCTTCGCGTACTGGTATTCGGCGTTTTCGGAAAGGTCGCCGTAGCTCTTCGCGAACTCGATGCGCTTCGTGTTCGCGGGGATCTCCACCTTGACGAGCCGTTCGTAGGCGGCCTGGCGCTCGGCGTAGGAGCGGAGCGACGTGATGCGCGCGACCTTCGCGGCCTCCTCCTTCCTGACCTGGCGCTCGGCGAGCTCCGGCACGATGTGCGTCATGCGCACCACGATCATGTGGTGCGTGGAGGGATCCCACGCGATGGAGGCCTGGAAGCGCTCGAAGAAGAGGGCCTGGTCGGCGGGCTGCAGCTGCCTGAAGATGCCCTCCAGCCACTTCTGGTCCGCGAAGAGGCGGCGGATCACGTTCTGCATCCGCAGCGTCTCGCCGCCCTGCTTGCCCTCGCCGAGGGCGATGGCGTGCGTGAGCAGGGTGATGAAGTCGGGCAGGCACTCCCAGCCCTTCGGCTTCTTCTCCTCGCCGGGCACGGCGGCGCGGCCGTCGAACGCGCGGCGTTCGCGGTAGAACTCCTCGTGGGAGTCGTGGCGGCCGAGGATGAGCGTCACGAGCGTGGCGGGGGCGGTGGGCTGGCGCAGCAGCTTCGCGACGGCCTCGCCGCAGTCGGCGTCGCCCCGGAAGAACGCGAGCGTTTCGGAGAGGAGCGCGAAGCACATCTGGGGCAACACGCCGAGGAGCACGGCCTTCGCGCCCTCGCGGTCCTCGGCCGTCAGGAAGGCGACGAGGCTGCCGACCTCGCGGGCGGGCAGCGTGCGCGCGGCGGCGAGGTAGCGCGCCTCGTTCTTCGGGTTCACGGCCCACAGGTAGGCGCGCGCCTTCGCGACGCGCTCGGGGTCGA
>CAKULR010000221.1 GCA_934667295.1 uncultured Kiritimatiellota bacterium | reverse complement strand
GCCATTCAATCTTCTCGGGTTAACTGATTTAACTATTTAATCATTCAACCATTTCATCCTATTCCCGACCTACTTCACGGGGACGAGGCGGTCGACGCCGCCCATGTAGGGGCGGAGCACTTCGGGGATGAGGACCGAGCCGTCGGCCTGGAGGTGCTGTTCGAGGAGCGCGACCATGAGGCGCGGAAGGGCGACACCCGAGCCGTTGAGCGTGTGGACGAGCTTCGTCTTGCCGTCGGCGTCCTTGAAGCGGCAGTTCAGGCGGCGGGCCTGGTAGTCGGTGAAGCAGCTGCAGGAGCTGACTTCGAGCCACTGCTTTTCGCCCGGTGCCCAGAGTTCGAGGTCGTAGCACTTGGCGGCCGAGAAGCCCATGTCGCCGGAGCTGAGCATGATCACGCGGAACGCGAGGCCGAGGCCGGTGAGCACGTCCTCCGCCTCCGTCACGAGCGTTTCAAGCTGCTGGAAGCTCATGGAGGGGTGGACGAAGTTGACCATCTCGACCTTGTCGAACTGGTGGACGCGCAGCATGCCGCGCGTCATCTTGCCGGCCGAGCCCGCCTCGCGGCGGAAGCAGGGCGTGTAGGCGGTGAGCTTGACGGGGGTTTCGGGGGTGATCTTCGGCAGCTTCACGCCGTCGAAGATGTCGTCGCGGTAGAAGTTCGTGACGGGAACCTCGGCCGTCGGGATCATCCAGAAGTCGTCCACGTTGCAGTGGTAGAGGTCTTCGGCGAACTTCGGGAGCTGTCCCGTGCCCGTCATCGAGGCGCTGTTCACCATGAAGGGGGGCAGCATCTCGGTGTAGCCCTGCTTCTGGCAGTGGAGGTCGAGCATGTACTGGATGAGCGCGCGCTGGAGCTTGGCGCCCTGGCTGAGGATGACCGGGAAGCCGGTGCCGGTGAGCTTGACGCCGCGCGGGAAGTCGAAGATGCCGAGCTTTTCGCCGATCTGGATGTGGTCGGGAATCGGGTAGGCGGGATCCTTCCATTCGCCGACATGGCGGATGACCTTGTTCGCGCTGGAGTCGGGTCCTGTGGGGATCTCGGGTGCCGGGATGTTCGGGATCATGAGCAGCGTTTCGCGCAGATCCGTCTCGACCTGGGCGAGCTCGCGGTCGATCTCGGCGATGCGGTCGCCGATCGTGCGCATTTCGGCCTTGGCGGCGGAGATGTCGCCGCCGGACTTCGCGAGGGCGCCGATCTCCTTGGAGGCGGCGTTGCGCTTCGCCTTGAGGGCTTCGGTTTCGGCGAGGAGGGCGCGGCGCTTCGCGTCGAGGTCGCGCGCCTTCGCGACCTTCTCCTGTTCGACGCCACGGCGCGCGAGCTGCGCGACCGTGTTGTCGAAGTCTTCGCGGATCTTCTTGATGTCGATCATGGTCTTGCTTCTTTCCTTTTGGAAACTTGGTGTCAGTATATCAAAAAGTCATTGTTCGGCGACGGTGATGCGCGAACCGGGGGCGAGGAACAGGTCGAGTTCCGCGCGGTCTGGAGCGGAGGCCCGGATGCCGAGTTCGCGGAAACGGGCATGCACGGTGGCGCCGGATTCGGGGGAGATGGGGTAGACGGAACAGGGGGTGGACTTCGCGATGGAGAGGATGTAGCGGCGGAAGAACTGCCCGTTCTTGAGCGAGAGGTCCGCGTAGCCGAGCTGCTTGTAGATCACGAGGACGGCGTTGGGGAAGTCCAGCACGCGGACGGCGTCGCCGGGCTGGAGCCGTTCCCACCTGACGCGCGGGTTGAGCTTCGCGACGACGGCGGGCGTGGAGCGGTGCTCGCGCGCGATGCGGTTGAGGCTGTCGCCGCGCTTCACGGTGACGACGACCGTCCAGGGCGTCGTCCTGCCGGAGAAGAGGTGGGCCACGTTGAGGTCGCCGAGGCGGCGCATGAGGGGGTCGCGGATGTCCGCCATCGTCGGGCGGTCGTAGAGCTTCTTGAGCGAGTCGATCGCGAGGGGCACGTTGCCCTGGCGTTCGGCCTCGGCGAGGCGCTGGAGGAGCACCTGTTCCTTCTCGGAGCGCGTGGAGGCGGTCGCGAGCCAGGAATCGACGAGCCGCAGCACCTCCGGTGTCTGTTTCGTGGGCGGCGGCTGGACGGCGGTGCGGCGCGGGACGTTCGTGAGGATGGTGGAGGGCGCGAGGGGCTTTGCCGCAGTTGTCGTCACAGGCCGCACGGGCGGCTTGGGCGTCTCGTCCGGGGCGGGGACCGCGACCGAAGGACGCGCGTCCGCTTCCCGGCTGGGCTTCGGCGCGGGCGTGCGGTGCGAAAGGCGGTACCAGGTGAACGCGGCGAGGACGAACAGGGTGACAATCCCCACGAACCAGCGGAGGCGGTGCGTCTCCGTGTTCCCGTGGGGCTGGTATTCCACCCCGAATCGTCCGCGCGCGTATCCCATGTGGATGCCGCCCTACTTGGTCTCGGGCGTCTCCTCGACGACGGTCTGCACGGCGGCGCGCGCCACCTCGATGACCACGTCGCCCGCGATCTCGATCTTGAAGGTCTTCTCCTTCGCCTCGACGATCCTGCCCATCAGGCCGCCCGCGAAGATCACCTTCTTGCCCGCGCGGAGCTCGTCGATCATCTTCCGGCGCTCCTTCTCCTTGCGCTGCTGCGGACGGATCATCATCACGTAGAAGAGCGCGATGAGGAGCAGCATCATGACGGGCATCATGAA
>CAKULR010000220.1 GCA_934667295.1 uncultured Kiritimatiellota bacterium | reverse complement strand
AAATTTCAGTCCACCAAGGAGTACGTATGAAGAAGCTGATGATTGCCACTGCGGCGGCGGGCCTCTCCGCCTCGCTCTTCGCCGGTCTCTACGGCGACACGCCGGATGCCAAGCACGCCTGGGCCGTCCACGACATGAACCGCCCGAATCCCGTCAAGGTCGAGCCGGGGCGCGAAGTCGGCCAGCCGCCGAGCGACGCCGTCGTCCATTTCGACGGCACGCGCGAGAGCTTCGAGAAGAACTGGTGCGACGCGAAGGGCGGCCCCACGAAGTGGAAGTTCGTGAACGGCACGCTGGAGTCGGTGCGCGCCGCCGGCAACATCTGCTCCCGCCAGAAATTCGGCGACGTGCAGCTGCACGTCGAGTGGCAGGCGCCCGTCAAGGTCGAGGGCATGGGCCAGGGGCGTGGCAACTCGGGCGTGTTCGTGCTGGGCGGACACTACGAGGTGCAGGTGCTGGACAGCTACGAGACGAACCCCGCCGACATGAAGAACCCGAACTACGCGGACGGACAGGCCGGTTCGGTCTACGGGCAGAATCCCCCGCTCGTGAACCCCACCCGCCGCCCGGGCGAGTGGCAGACGTACGACATCGTCTTCCACCAGCCGATCTTCGACGGCAACCGCCTCGTCCACCCCGGCTCGCTCACGGTCTTCCTGAACGGCGTCCTCGTGCAGGACCACTGGGAGCTTGAGGGCCATACCTGGCACAGCCGCCGCGCCGCGCAGGAGAAGCCGCCGGCCACGAAGGGCTCGATCCAGTTCCAGGACCACGGCAACCCCGTCCACTTCCGCAACGTGTGGGTGCGCGAGCTGCCGAGCCGCTACGCGAACACGACGCACGGCACCTTCCTCGCGAAGGAGGCCGACGTGACGGCGCTCCGCCGCGAGACGGCCGCGAAGCTCTTCGCGAAGATCGACCAGACGAAGTGCGGGGCCGAGCAGGTCAACCAGATCTACGAGGTGATCGCCTACTCGAAGGACGAGCCGTACCTCTCCGCGTGCAAGAAGATCTGCGCGGGCTACCTCGAAAAGCTGAACGCGATGGATGACAAGGCGCTTGACGCGAACAAGGGCGCGATCCTCTCCGTCAAGCGCTCGGTCGACGTGCTGAAGCGCAACAAGGTCGTCGAGAACTGCCCGCTCTGCGCGAAGATCCTCTCGGTCGTCGAGCAGAAGGGCTGGAACAAGAAGAAGTAGGCGGCCCGATGGCGCGGAAGATCCAACCCTGCGTGCTGACCATTGCGGGCAGCGACTCCGGCGGCAACGCCGGAGTCCAGGCGGATCTTCGGGCGTTCCACTGCTACGGACTGCACGGCTGCACGGTGTTCGCGGCGCTCACGGCGCAGAACCCGCGCGGCGTGCGGAGCGTGCTGGACGTGCCGGCGGCGTTCATCGCGGACCAACTGGACGCCGTCTTCGAGATGTACGGCGTGCGGGCGCTCAAGACGGGCATGCTCGCGACGCCCGAGGCGATCGAGGTCGTCGCGGAGCGACTTCGCGCCGTGCCGCACGTGAAGAAGGTCGTCGACCCGGTGATGGTCGCCACGAGCGGCGCGAAGCTCATTTCGGACGAGGCGGTCGCCGTGCTCCGGGAGAGGCTGCTGCCGCTCGCGACGCTCATCACGCCCAACCTGCCCGAGGCGGTGGCGCTGCTGGGGCATCCCGTCGGGCCGGGCGCGGGCATGCGCGCGGCGGCGCGGGAACTGGCGGATCGGTTCGGATGCGCCGTCCTGGTGAAGGGCGGACACGCGGTCGTGGAGGGTGAGGGCGGGATTGCGGAGGACGTGCTCTTCGACGGGCGGCGCGTGCGGGTGTTCGCGAAGCCGGTCGTGCCGCACCCGGTGTCCACGCATGGAACGGGGTGTTCGCTCGCGGCGGCGCTCGCGGCGGAACTGGCGCGCGGGGCGTCCCTCGCGCGGGCGGTCGAAGGCGCCAAGGACTTTGTTTTCGATGCGATCAAGACGTCGTATCGTGTTGGCGAAAACTGTGGGGTTCTGGGAATGCCCAGAGAAAGGTAGGTGGTCATGTCCAAGGAAGAGTTGAACGACCAGGCGGATTTCACGGATGACGAGCTGATCATCCGCAAGAAGAAGCAGCCCGAGCAGAAGACGGGCGTGACGGCGGCGGGCGTTCTGAAGACGGCGGCGGAGGCGCTGGAGGCGCTGCGGGCGAAGGGGCCCCTCGTGCAGTGCATGACGAACGTCGTAGCGGCGGACTTCACCGCGCGCGCGTTGAAGGCGCTGGGCGCGTCGTACAGGATGGTGGAGGACATGGGCGAGGCGTCGCAGTTCACGTCCGTGACGGACAGCCTTCTCGTGAACGTGGGCACGGCGACGAAGCCGCAGACGGACGCGATGCGCGCGGCGGTGTCGCACGCGAACATGGGCGGCAGGCCCTGGGTGCTCGACCCCGTGGGCGTGGGCGCCCTGCCCCTGCGCACGTTCACCGTGAAGGAGCTGATGCGCCGCGTCCCGGCGCTCATCCGCGGCAATGCGGACGAAATCAACTTCCTCGTCCACAACGCGCTCCCCGCGCGCGGCGCGGCCCTCACGAGCGACGCGGTGGCGCAGGACGCCGCCCGCCTCGCGGGCGTCACCCACGCGGCCGTGCTGCTGACGGGCGCGACGGACTACGTGGCGGTGGAGGGCGCGCCGCTCGTCGCCGTGGAGA
>CAKULR010000219.1 GCA_934667295.1 uncultured Kiritimatiellota bacterium | reverse complement strand
TTATTTTGTCCTTCATCGCTACCCGCTTTCTTCTTAGGCTTCAAGAAGAAAGTGTAAACCTATCATAAAACCGGACACATTGTCGGAACAATAAAACCTAATCCCTAAAAGCTAACGGGAAGTTCATCGACTCGATCGAGCCGTCGCAGGACTGCCCGCCGTCGACGCAGATAATCTGCCCGACGATGAAGCGCGTCTTCTCGACGTCGGCGAGGAACTGGATCATCGGCACGATCTCCTCCACCGTGCCGCCGCGTCCGACGGGAATCTTGCGCGAAAAGCTCGCGATGTCCTCCTTCGAGTAACGCTCGGCGAGCTTCGTGAAGATGAGCCCCGGCGCGACGCAGTTGACGCGGATGCCGTACTTGGCGACCTCGACGCCGAGCGCCTTCGTGAACATGTTGAGCCCGCCCTTCCCGGCCGAATACGGCAGCATCCGGCGGTGGACCCACGTGACCTGCCCGTGGACGGACGAGATGTTCACGATGCGGCCCTCGGTCTTCTTCTCGACCATGTCCGCGACCGCGTAGCGCGAACAGTAGGCGGCGGCGTTCAGGTTCAGCGCGATCTGGCTGTCCCAGTAGTCCATCGGCATGTCCTTGAACTCGCCCTTCGGCCCACCTGGGATCTGCAGCGCACCGCCCGCGTTGTTGATTAGGACGTCGATCCGGCCGAACGTCTTCACGAAGTCCTCCACCATCGCGCGGCAGTGGTCGTGACTGCCCACGTCGCCCGCGTAGATCTTCGTCTTCACGCCGTATTTCGCGCACGCCGCCGCGACCGCCTCGGCCCCTTCGGGATTCTTGTTGCAGGTGATGCCGATGTTCGCGCCCTCGTCGCGCGCAAACGCGATTGCGCACCCCGCCCCGATGCCGTGGGACGATCCGGTGATGAGAATGTTCCGTTTCATGTTTCCGCTTGTTCCTGTCTCGATTCAACGTTCTCCGACTGCGCACCGCGTCACATTCCGAGCAGCCGGAAGGACTTCGCCGCCACTTCGACGTCCCCGTCGGTGCAGGACTTGTCCGTGTGGTTCACGTAGAGGCGCACACCGTTCGCGTAGGTGACGCGCACGAACCCGTCGGAGAGGATCCGGTGTTCCACCATCTCCTCCAGCTGGAGGGGCCGCAGCGTCTTGAACTGCTCCCACGCCTTCACGATGCCTGGAATGTTCCGCTCGTTCAGGTTGTAGAAGATCGGCCGCCCGCCGTACTCGACGAGCGTGAGGTTGTCCTCGGGCGACAGCACCCCCTGCGTGATCTTGTCGGGGTTCGACAGCACGACGTCGTGGAACGCGAGCTCGAAGAACGGCACGAAGCGGTCGATGGCGGACGTCCGGCCCTTCGCCTCGGCCTGGCGCTTGCCGCGCATCGGCGCGCAGACGTAGTTGATGTAGTCGACCTGGCCGAGCAGGTGGTCCATGCAGCACTCGCTCGAAAAGCCGCCGAAGAGCGCGTGGCAGCGTTGGGCGATCTCGCGCTGCACGGCGGCCTGTTCCTTCGCGGTGGCGGGATGGCGCGGGTCGGAGCAGCGGTAGGGCTGCACGGCCGTGAAGACGTCGATGTAGTGGCAGCCCCGGAAGCCGAGCTGCGCGATCCGTTCGAGGTCGCCCGGCAGGAACGTCGCCCAGGCGTGCTTCAGACAGAGGTTGTGGGCCTTGCCGCCGGACCACGCGCCGTTCGTGTAGAGCGAACCGTCCGGCTTCTTGCAGGCGATCTCGCCCCCCTTCCAGTGCGGCGAGCACGTGAAGCAGTCGGTGTAGTTGGAGTGTCCGTCGACGAGGTAGCCGAGCGCGCGGCCGCCCTCGCAGAGACGGCGCAGACCGGCCTCGCCGCCGGGCCCCTCCTCGACCGGGAACGACGTCGGGCAACGCCCGTCGTAGCCACCGTTCTGCCAGCCCGCGACGCAGAGCGCGACGTCGTCGACGCCCGCCGCCTTGAGCTTCTTCAGCAACTCAAGCGTCCGGTCGTAGGTGACGTACGTCTGCACCGGCGGCTCGTCGGCGGACGTGAAGTCGCGGTTCGAGTCCGGCAGCTTCCACGGCTTGCCCGCGTGGGACTGGCGGACCGCGACCGACCGCGCGAGCTGCGCAAGCTGCGGGCGCGTGCGGATCCGTTCCTTGAGCGTGCGGATCGACGGATCCAGCGCGAAGCGGTAGCTGCGGTACACCTTCGCCATCGCATTGTAGTCCGCCCCGGGCGGCAGCTGGTAGAAGACGACCGTCATGTCCTCGTAGGGCGCCGCGCCGATCTCGGAGATGCGCCAGCGCGGGAACATCTCGTAGCGCCCGCCCCGCGCGAGGAGGAGAAGGTCATGTTCGAAGCGCATGCCCTCCATCACGGCAATAAAGACGTTCTGCGGCGTCTTCATCGCGTAGTAGGGCATGTAGAGCCAACCCCGGTGCTGGATCCACGTCAGCTCGTCGCGGGCGAAGTCGAAGACGAGTCCGCGCTGGGCGAGCGCATAGCCCGCGTCGCCCTTCCGCGCCTGTGCGACGTCGGCGTGGATCTCCACGTCCACGACGTCCGGTGTGATCTCCTCCTTCGCCACCGTTAAGGCGAGGCCGCCGTCCGCGCGCCGCACGCCCTCCAGCTTCCGCACGCGCAGACGTATGTGCTGCGGCCCCATGAACCAGGCCTCCGCCTGGACCGAACGCGCCGCGAGCGCGGGCATCGGCGGCACCTGCCG
>CAKULR010000218.1 GCA_934667295.1 uncultured Kiritimatiellota bacterium | reverse complement strand
AGGTGCCCGAGCCCGACCCCGCGATCAAGAGGGTGGCGGTGACGGTCGACCGCGTGGGCGACATCGCGCGCGAGCTGAAGCGGCAGGGCGTCGGCAGGGCCGAGCTCTGCCTGGTGGGGTGGAACATCGGCGGGCACGACGGACGCTGGCCGCAGTCGTTCCCGGTGGAGCCGGCGCTCGGCGGCGAGGCGAAGCTGCGCCGGTGCATCAAGGACACGCAGGACTGCGGCTACCTGATCGTGCCGCACGCCAACTTCCGCGACGCCTACCGCATCGCCGAGAACTGGGACATCGAGTACCTGATCAAGAACGACAGGGGCGAGCCCGCGCAGGCGCACAGCCAGTTCTGGGGCGGCGGACGCCAGTTCCAGATCTGCCCGAAACGCGCGTGGGAGTTCTGGTCCTCGCGCGAGATGCCGCGCATGGCGGCGCTCGGCTTCAGGGGGATGGGGTACTTTGACGTGGTGACGATCCTCCTCGCGCCGGTCTGCAACGACCCGCGCCACCCGCGCAACCGCGCGGAGGCGGCCGCGTGGTGGGGAAGGAGCGCGGAGACGTCGCGTGCGTTCTTCGGCGGCTTCGCGTCGGAGGGCTCGCTCGACCACTTCGCCGGGTCGCTCGACTCGGTGCTCTATGCGTCCTTCGGCGACCCGCGCGCGAAGAACAAGGGGCTCGTCGACGGGATGCTGCCCGTCTGGCAGCTCGTCTACAACGGCATCATCGTCAACAACCCGTTCACCACCACGGTCAACTTCACGGCGCAGGACCGCTATTCGCGCCTCAAGCTGCTCGAATACGGCGGCCGCCCGAACTTCTACTTCTACTCGAAGTTCGTGGACGACGGGACGGACTGGATGGGCAGGAGCGACCTCGGCTGCGCGACGGACGAGGAGCTGCGCGCCTCCGTCGCGAAGATCAAGGCCGGCTGGGACATCTGGGCGCCGCTCAGCCATCTGCAGTTCGAGTACATGCGCCGCCACGCGCAGATTGCCGCCGACGTCTTCCTCACCGAGTGGGAGGACGGCACGCGCCTCGTCACGAACTACCGCACGGCCCCCTACACGTTCGAGGGCCGTATCGTTCCTGCGGAGGACTACCTTGTTCTCGGAAAGCAGTGAGTCCGCGCGGCGCGCCGAGGACGTCGCGCCCTACCACCCTTTATCTGTCCCATGACCTAAATCCAAGGAACCGAAACTGAAGAACCAGACGACATTCCAGTTCTCCCGCCGCTCGTTCATGAAGGCCGCGCTCGCCGCCGGCGCGTTCCCGTACATCGGCGCCTGCACGACGAAGTGCCCGGACGGCAAGGTGCGCCTTGCGTGCGTCGGCATCGGCCAGCAGGCCTGGAACGACATCAAGGAGTTCGAGAAGACCGGCATCGTCCAGATCGCCGCCCTCTGCGACACCGACCTGGACGGCAAACAGTGCGTCGCCGCGCTCAAGCAGTACCCGGACGTGCCCCGCTTCCGCGACTTCCGCAAGATGCTGGACGCGATGGACGGCAAGATCGACGCCGTCGCCGTGATGAACCCCGACTTCTCGCACTTCCCCGCCCTCATGGCGGCGATGAAGCGCGGGCTCGGCGTCTTCTCCGAAAAGCCCCTCGCCCACACCTTCGAGGAGTGCGAGCTGCTGATGGCGGCGGAGCGCAAGTACAATGTCGTCACCCAGATGGGCAACCAGGGCCACTCCGGCAACAACTACTACCAGTTCAAGCATTACGTCGAGACGGGCATCCTCGACGTCTCGAAGCTCACGCGCCTCGTCGCGCACATGAACAACCCGCGCCGCTGGCACAAGTGGAACGGCAAGGTCGCCGCCTTCCCGAAGGGCGAGCAGATGCCGAAGGGGCTTGACTGGGACACCTGGCTCGGCACGGCGAGCTACCACGACTACTCGAAGGACTACGTGCAGGGCGAGTGGCGCAGCTGGTACGACTTCGGAAACGGCTGCCTCGGCGACTGGGGCGCGCATACGATGGACACGATGCACCGCTTCTTCGACCTCGGCCTCCCCACGGAGGTGCAGATCAAGGACGTCCAGGGCTGGAACCCGTACGTGTTCCCGATGCAGGACACGCTCATCTTCAAGTTCGCCGCGAAGGGCCGCCGTCCCGCCGTCGATCTCGAATGGTACGAGGGCGTGAAGAACCTGCCCGCGCTCCCGAAGGGGCACCGCGCGGTGGAGTGGGGGAAGGACATCCCGGCGGCGAAGGGGTCCGTGGCGGACAAGAAGCGCACGCTCAACCCCGGCAAGTTCTTCGGCCTCTCCGACGGCACCTGGTGGCAGGGCGGCTCGCACACGTCGGCGATCTTCCGCTGCGACGGCGGGAAGACGCCCGACTACCCGAAGCCAGGCTCGAACCACTACAAGAACTTCCTCCTCGGCGTGATGGGCCAGGAGGCGACGCGCTCGCCGTTCTCGGTGGCGGGTCCGCTCAGCGAGGTCTTCTGCCTCGGCTGCATCGCGCAGCGCCTCAACCGCAACGTCAAGTTCAACCCCGCCACGAAGACCATCCCCGGCGATGCCGAGGCGAACGCCCTCCTGAAGGGGTCGAAGGGCACGCCGCGCAAGGGCTGGGAGGAGTTCTACCGCGTCTAGGCCCCGCCGCGGAGAAAGGACACAGGGTGTTGGGGGGTACTTCGCGCGCCGGGAGGGTCGCAACAAGTTGCGACCCTCCCGGAAGGATTGCGCGACCAACGGGTTGTTCG
>CAKULR010000217.1 GCA_934667295.1 uncultured Kiritimatiellota bacterium | reverse complement strand
TCGGTGGGCGGGCGCGGCTTCGCGCTCGGCATCGACACGGCGCACCCCGCCTACTTCCGCACGGTCGTCCATCCGCGCACGCGCCTTCTCTTCATCGCGTTCGACCTCGGCCTCGCGCCGGAGAAGCGCACGGCGGAGTTCGCGTTCCACCGCTTCACCTTCACGGGCGGCTTCCGCGGGGCGCTCGCGGCCTACGCGGCGCGCGAGCCAAGTGCGTTCACGACGCGCGTTCCGGAACACGGCGTCTGGATGCCGTTCCGCGCCATCCGGAACGTCGAGAACTGGCAGGACTTCGGCTTCAAGTTCAAGGAGGGCAACGACGAGACCGTCTGGGACGACGCACACGGCATCTTCACCTTCCGCTACACGGAGCCGAGTACGTGGTGGGTTTCGATGGACAAGGCGCACGGTACGAACCGCTTCACGATGGCGGACTGCCTCGCCAAGGCCGAATCCCTCGCCGCGAAGGGCGACCCGCGCGCGCTGGCCTGGCGCGGGACGGTGATGCGAGACGAGGACGGCGCGCGCGTGGGCCGGGTGATGGACACCCCCTGGTGCCGGGGCGCGATCTGGCTGCTCTCGCCGCTCCCGGACATCGCGGGCTTCTGCGAGTACGGGGTGAAGAACACGGAGGCGGACTTCGCGAAGTTCTACGCGCAGCCCTGTCCGGCGGGGCAGGACGGCGAATACATCGACTCGGCGGAAGGTTACCTCACGCCGACGCTCGACTTCAACCGGGCCGTGTTCGCGGCGAGCGACACGCCGCTCGTCTTCTCGTCCGACGAGGACCGCCGCCCCGCGCTCTTCAAGGGGCTTTCGATGTACGAGTACGTGCGCCGCACGGCCGCGCGCGTGTGGCCGCGCGGGCGCTTCGTGATGGCGAACGGCGTGCCGGGGCGCTGGCCGTGGCTGCCGGCCTACGTGGACGTGGGCGGCACCGAGACGGCGTGGATCGACAGGGAGGGCCGGTGGCGGCCCGAGTCCCACCGCTCGCTCCTCTACAAGCGCGCGCTTTCGATGGGCAAGCCCTACTGCTATCTGCAGAACGTGGACTTCGGGAAGTTCGCGTATGCGGACATGGAGAACTTCATGCGCCACTGCGTCGCGTACGGCCTCTTTCCGGGCTGCTTCTCGCACAACGCCTCCGAGGGGCACTACTTCTCGCGTCCCGAGATCTACAACCGGGACCGCCCGCTCTTCAAGAAGTACGTGCCGCTTTGCAGGATGCTCTCCGAGGCGGGGTGGCGTCCCGTCAACACGCTCGCCGCGTCCACCGACGCCCGCGTCTTCGTCGAGCAGTTCGGCGCGCGCTACGTGACGGTGTTCAATTCGGCGCGCGAGACGGTGAAGGCGAGGCTGACGGCGAAGGCCGGCGCGCGCGCCGCCGAGCGCGTCGAGGGCGGCGCGGTCGTCTTCGCAGACGGTGCCGCCACGCTCGAACTCGCCCCCGACGCCGTCCGCGTCCTCGATTTCGAATCCGTTCCCCGCTAGGGGAGGGTCGCGCCCCAGCGCGCCCGAACCTCCCTGGAACCGTCCTGTCCGGGCGTCATTTGTGCTATACTGTGGCACATGAACGTGAAACATCTCTGTGCCCTGGCCGTCGCCTGTGCGGCGGTCGCCGTGTGCGGGGCGGGCTCGCCGCTCGCGCCGTACTTCAGCAACCTGCCCGAGGGCGTGGACCCCGGGACGATTTCGCGGCGGATCACGGACCAGTTCCTCTCCTCGCGGCCCGAGAACTACCGTCCGAAGGGCTACCACGGCAACGAGGGCTACGGCTGGAACCGCGCCGTGCAGTATTCGGTCGTCTCCCTCTGGGTGAACGCGCTCGCCTGCGCGCGCCTTGACGGCGACCGGGCCCGCGAGGCGAAGCTCATCCGCCTCTTCGACGACTTCCTGCCGGGGCGGCCCAAAAACCGCTGCTGCTCGCGCCCCTACCACGTGGACGACACGATCTTCGGCGCGCTGCCCTACGAGATCTACCTTGCGAACAGGGATCCGCGCTGTCTGGAGATGGGCAACTTCTATGCGGACACGCAGTGGACGCCGCCCTGCGAGGGGACGCTCAAGGAGCGCCACGCGCCGCCGAAGGAGGTGCAGGAGGCCTACTGGGCGAAGGGCTACACGCCGCAGACGCGCCTCTGGATCGACGACATGTACATGATCACCGTCCTCCAGAGCCAGGCGTTCCGCGCGACGGGCAAGCGCGCCTACATCGACCGCGCGGCGCGCGAAATGTGCCTCTACCTCGACGAACTGCAGCTGAAGGAGGGTCCGGCGAAGGGCCTCTTCTACCATGCGCCGGACGTGAAGTACGTGTGGGGGCGCGGCGACGGGTGGATGGCGGCGGGCATGGCGCTCGTCCTCGACCGGCTGCCGGAGGACAGCGAATACCGTCCGCGCATCCTGGAGGGGTACCACGCGATGATGGCGACGCTCCTGAAGTACCAGCGCCCGGACGGCCTCTGTAGCCAGCTCGTGGACATGCCGGACGAGCCGCGCAACTGGGGCGAGACGTCCTGCACGGCGATGTTCACGTATGCGTTCGCGACGGGCGTCGCGCGCGGCTGGCTCGACCCGGCGCAGTACGGTCCGGCGGCGCGCCGGGCCTGGCTCGCGCTCTGCGCGCGGCTCGACACCTTCGCGAACATCTCCGACGTGTGCGTGGGGACGGGCAAGAAGGACCGCCTGCAGTACTACTTCGACCGGCCGCGCGTGAACGGCGATCCCCACGGCCAGGCGCCGATGCTCTGGATCGCGTC
>CAKULR010000216.1 GCA_934667295.1 uncultured Kiritimatiellota bacterium | reverse complement strand
GCGTCCTTCAACGACTTCTTCACGCGCCGCCTCACGCCCGGTGCGCGTCCCGTGGGGGACGGCCTCGTGAGCCCGGAGGACGGCCGTCTCCTCCTCTACCTGGACGCGGACGCCGATACGCCGTTTCCCCTCAAGGGCGCGACGCGCACGCTGCGCACGGTCTTCGACGACGCCGCGCCCGCCGGGCGCTACGACGTCGCCGTCATCCGCCTCGCGCCCGTCGACTACCACCGCTTCCACTTCCCCTGCGCCTGCACGACGGCGGCGCCGGTGCGCGTCGTGCCGGGCCTCTACCACTCGGTGAACCCGATCGCCCTCCTGCGCTACCCCGACGTCTATGCGGACAACGAGCGGCAGATCGTGAAGTGCGAGGCGGAGTTCGGTCCCTTCTGGCTCGTGGACGTGGGCGCGTTCGGCGTCGGGACGATCGTCCAGACCTACACGGGCGACCGACACGCGAAGGGCGACGAGAAGGGCTACTTCAAGTTCGGCGGTTCCACGGTCATCCTGATCGCCCCCGCCGGCGCGCTGGCGTTCGACGCCGACCTCGTGGAGAACTCCGCCGCCGGGCTCGAAACCCGCGTCCTCTGCCGCGAACGCATCGCGACGTGGAAGCGCGGATGAGGCCGGCCGTTCCCTTCAACGGTATACGAAAGGAAAGACAGATGAATGTGATGAAGACGTGGATGGCCGCCCTGCTGCTGGCGGCGGGGACCGGAACGTCGTTCGCGGCTGCGCCCGCCGGGACGCGGCTGGCGCGCGTGTTCGCCGACAACATGGTGTTGCAGCGGGACAAGGCGGTGAAGGTCTGGGGCTGGGCGAAGAACGGCACGCGCGTCGCCGTCGCGTTCGCCGGGCAGCGGTGCGAGGCGGTGGCCGCCGACGGGAAGTGGGCGGTCACGCTCGCGCCGATGGCCGCGTCGAAGGAGCCGCGCCGCCTCGTCGTCTCGGCGGACGGGCGCGAGGTGCAGGCGTGCGCGAACGTCCTCGTGGGCGAGGTGTGGATCCTCTCCGGCCAGTCGAACATGCAGTGGAGCGTGCGCGAGACGGACGACTACACGAACGTGCTGCGGCGCGCGGACTACCCGACGATGCGCTACATGTTCGGGCAGGACGGCGCGCTTGCGACCGAGCCGACGGAGGAGTTCCCGTCCGTGAAGTGGGTTGAGACGACGACGAACGTCGTCGCGCGCTACAGCGCCACCGGCTTCTACTTCGGCGAGCGCATCATGAAGGACCTCGACGTGCCCGTGGGCCTCGTGATGACGGCGTGCGGCGCGACGTCGATGGCGAACTGGACGCCCGTCGCGTGGATGGAGAAACTGCCCTACCAGAAGCGCTACCTGGAGCGGTACGCGCGCGAGTCGGCGGAATGGGTGCGCACGAACGGCTATGCGGCGGCCTGTGCCGCCCACGCCCGGGCCATCGAGAAGTACGCCGACGACATCCACCGCGCGCGGACGGGGAAGGGGAAGTGGCCGTGGCCGGTCCCGGCGGCGCCGCTCGCCTTCACGCCCTGGCGGTCGAACCTCGTGCCGGCGCTCCACTACAACGCGAAGGTCGCGCCGCTCGCGGGCCTTTCCTGCCGGGGCGTGCTGTGGTTCCAGGGCGAGACGGAGGGATGGTGCTGGAGCAAGGCCGATCCGGGCTGGAACTTCGGGGACATGCTGGAGCTGATGATCCGCTCGTGGCGGGCGGCGTGGGGCGAAGACCTCTGGTTCGTCGTGGCGCAGCTGCCGTCGATGGCGGCGAACAACCACGGACGGCCCGTGATCCGCGTCCGCCAGCGCGAGGTGGCGAAGCGCCTCCCGCACGTCTGCGTGGCGAACATCACGGACACGGGGTGGAAGGACGACGTCCACCCGCACGACAAGAAGCCCGTGGGCGAACGCCTGGCGCACGCGGCGCGGCGGCACGTCTACGGCGACACGTCGTGCTCGCGCACGCCGGAATTCGCGTCCGCGACGTTCCGGCCGGGGCGCGCCGTCGTGACGTTCACGGCGGATACGCCGCTCCGGGCGCAGGGGGCGGGGATCGGACGCGGCTTCGAGCTCCAGGTCGGCGGCGCGTGGCGTCCGGCGGCGAAGGCCGAACTCGTGGGCGGGACGGTCGTCGTGACGTCCGAGGGCGCGGACGACGCCGTGGAGGGCGTGCGCTACCTGTGGGACAGCTGGGACAAGCCGAACGTGTGGCTCTACGACGGACAGGGCATCCCCGTGAACAGCTTCTCCGAGCCGTTCGAAATCTGAGGCCGACGATGAACATCCAGATCCTTCCATCCCTCCTCGCGGCCGACTTCGGCGCGCTGGCCGGGGAGATTTCCCGCGTGGCGCGGTCCGGCGCGGATGCGCTGCACCTGGACATCATGGACGCGCATTTCGTGCCGAACCTCTCGTTCGGTCCCGACGTGGTGGCGCTCGCGCGCCGCGTCGAACCGGAACTCTTCCGCAACGTCCACCTGATGATGACGCGGCCCGACCTCTACCTGGAGGCCTTCGCGCGGGCGGGGGCGCAGACGATCCAGATCCACGTGGAGGCCGACTGCGACATCCACGCGGAACTGGCCCGCATCCGGGCGTTGGGGCTGCGCGCGGGGCTTGTCCTGAACCCCGAGACGCCGGTCGAGCGGATTTTCCCCTACCTGAAGGCGTGCGACGAACTGCTCGTGATGACGGTCCATCCCGGCTACGGCGGGCAGGCGTTCATCGCGGACTGCCTGGCGAAGGTCACGGCCGTCCGCGCCCGCGCCCCGCACCTCGACGTGATGGTCGATGGCGGCGTGAACGCGGAGACCGCCGTCCAGGCCGCCCGGGCC
>CAKULR010000215.1 GCA_934667295.1 uncultured Kiritimatiellota bacterium | reverse complement strand
GCGATGCCGAAGGAGCTGGAATTCCGGGACGAGCTGCCCAAGACGCTGGTCGGAAAGGTGGCCTATCGGAAGCTGGCGGAAGAAGAAGCCGCGACGCGCGCCGCCGCGGCGCCCATGAGCGGACGCTTGCGCGTGTCGCGGTCGCCGCCCGCGCCGAAGACCGCCCACACCTTCCCCTTCGCGAATTCCCGCACGGTCGAGAGGACGTTCGCGAGCGCGTCGTCCGTGTGCGCGTAGTCCACGAACACCTCCGCCGCGCTCCGCGTCCTGACGCGCTCCAGACGCCCCCAGCGCGGCGTGAGCGCGGGGATCTTCGCGCGGATCGCCGCGCGCGGGACGCCCGCGCCCTCGGCGAGCGCGGCGGCGAGGAGGACGTGCTGCACGTTGTAGCGGCCGACGAGCGGACCGCGCGCCTGGATGTCCGCGACGAATGCCGGATCCGACGCGGCGAACCCGCAGGGGATCGTCGTGAGCGGCAGCGCGCGGCACAGCGCGGCGAGGCGCTGCCCGTAGGGGCCGTCCACGCAGATCGCGGCCGGCGCGCCGGGGTTCGTCTCCGCAAGGCGGCGGAAGAGGTCGGCCTTCGCCTCGAAGTACGCCTCCATCGTCTTGTGGTAGTCCAGGTGGTCCTCGGTGAGGTTCGTGAAGCCGCAGCCCGCGAAGACCGTGTCGCCCGTGCGGCACTGGTGGATGGCGTGGCTCGAAACCTCCATCACGCAGTCCGCGAGGCCGTTCGCCTCCATCTCGGCGAAGATCTCCTTCAGGGCTTTCAGGGGCGGCGTGGTGTAGCCCGAGGAGAAGCGCCGCGTGCCCGTGTCCACCTCGACGGTGGTGACGAGCCCACCGCCGCCCAGGAACTCCCGCAGGATCCAGGCGGTCGTCGTCTTGCCGTTCGTTCCCGTGATGCCGAAAATCCTCATAACTCCTCCTCTTCCTCCTCCGGCACCTCGTCCGGAATGTCCGGCTCGACCTCCAGGTAGCGCAGCACGACCGAGGCGATCTTGCGGAAGGTCGGCGCGGCGCAGAGTCCGCCCTGGTGGTTGAACATCGGTACGCCGGCGGCCTCCGAGGTCGCGCGGCTACGGCAGTAGAATGGCTTCTGGTAGGTGACGAGGATGACGATCTCGGGCCGCGTGGCGGGGACGATGCCGATGAACGAGGCGTTGTAGTTCGTCGACGAGTAGCCGCGCCCCTCCTTCATCTGCGCCGTCCCCGTCTTGCCCGCGACGGTGTAGCCGGGCACGGCGGCGCGCTTCGCGGTGCCGCCCTTCTTCGCGACGCCGACCATCATCTCGCGCACCTTGCGCGCGACGGACGCCGCGATGGGCCGTCCCACCACGTCGCGGTGGTGGCGGTAGATCTCCTCGCCGTCGGCCTGCACGACCCTCTCGACGAGGTAGGGTCGCAGCAGCTCGCCGTCGTTGCCGATGGCCGCGTAGGCCGCCGCGAGCTGGAGCGCCGTCACGGCGACGCCCTGGCCGATCGGCGCGCGGGACCACTTCACCTTGTCCCACCGCTGCCAGTTCGGGATGATGCCCGACTCCTCGCCCGGCAGCTCCACGCCCGTCCTGCGCCCAAGGCCGAACGCTGTCATGTAGGAATAGAGGCGGCGGGGGCCGAGGTCGCAGCCGAGCTTCCCGAAGACGATGTTCGAGGAGTGGACGAGCGCGTCGCGGAGGCTCATGGTGGCCTCCCAGCGGTGCCCCGCGTCGCCGGGAAGACGGTAGTAGTTCGGGTCGTTCCGCGCCGTGTCGATCTGGGAGTCGGGGCCGAACATGCCCTCGTTCAGGACGGCGCACGCGGTGATCGTCTTCATCACGCTGCCGGGTTCGTAGCTTTCCGAGATGATGCGGTTGACCCTGGCGTCGTCGGGCGACTTGTTGAAGTGCTCGGGTTCGTAGTCCGGCAGCGAGGCCATCGCGAGGATGGCGCCCGTCTTCACGGCGAGGACGACCGCCCAGGCGCGTTCCGCCCGGTGGAGCGCCAGGCCCTCGCGCAGGACCCGCTCGGTCTCGAACTGCACGTTGTGGTCGATCGTGAGGTGGACGTCGCAGCCCGGACGCGCGTCGATGTCGAGGTCGCGGCGGCTGCGCTCCTCGCGCCCGATGGCGTCCTTCGCGCCGTGGACCTGTCCGGGCGTGCCCTTGAGGTACTTCTCGTAGCGCAGTTCGAGGCCGGCCCCGCCCACGGCGTGCGCGGGGTCCTTGCTCACGAAGCCCAGCACCTGCGAGAGGAGGCGGCCCTGCGGGTAGACGCGCACCTGCTTTTCCAGGATGGCGAGTTCGCGGAAGTGGTTGGCCGGGTTCGCCAGCGTGTCGTGCACCTCCTGGTCGTCGCTCGTGGCGAGGTACTGGTAGCGCCGGTTCGGGCGCGCATAGGCGTCCATCACGGAGACGAGCGGCAGGTTCAGGCACGCCGCCACCGTCTTGATCTTCTCCATCCGCCGCTGGGGCGTGATCGGTTTGCGGGGGTTGACGGGATCCTTCGCCGCCTCCTGGGAGTCGAGGCGGTATTCCCACACCGGCTTCGTCACGGCGAGCGTGACGCCGCGCGCGTCGAAGATCGTCCCGCGCTGCCCCTGCGTGTAGCGCGTGAAGATGTAGTTGGGGGCGGGCGGCTTGGTCGTCACGAGGTCGAGGTGCAGGTAGACGAGCCGGACCGCGAGACCCGCCGCGACCAGGCCCAGGCCGACGAACGGCAGGGTGAAGCGCGCAATCTCGTTCCGTCCGGACAGCGTCACGTCCGCCTCCCCCCCTCAGCGGCGCGCCGTCCGCTGCGCCCCCGTCGTCGGTGCGGCGCGCTTCGCCGACGGACGCGGCGAGCGTACGGCGTCAT
>CAKULR010000214.1 GCA_934667295.1 uncultured Kiritimatiellota bacterium | reverse complement strand
GCGACCCGCTCCGCGCCGACTACGACGGCGCCTGCACGACGAACCTCGTCCTCCGCGCCGACGACGTGGACTACGCCTACGGCTCCTGGCTGCGCGAACGGGGGCAGGTCACGCTGGCGGGGCGCTGCGGGACGGTGTTCTACACGAATGCGTTCGCGTTCGCCGACGCGGGGATCCGGCAGATCCGCTTCCGGGCGGTCAGCTCGCTGGAGGAGGACGCCGCGCTCGTCTGCCGCGTCGACGGCCTGGAGATCGGGCGGCGGACCTTTCCCGCCGACGTCTGCATGACGAACGTCTGCGCGTTCCAGACGCCCTGGCTCGCCCCGGGCCGCCATGTCCTGTCGTTCGAGTTCCAGAACTTCCTGAACGGCGCGCGCCTCTCGCTCGGCGACGTCCTCGTCTCCACGCCGGGCGGGCCGGACGCGGACGGGAACGGGCGCCCGGACTGGATGGACGCGAGCCTCGCGCGCTCGCGCGTCGACTGCCCGCCGTCCGTCTCCTCGAAGGTCTCGCCCTACTGCCTGCGCGGCGAGGCCCGCCACGTGCCGCTCGTGCGGGTGGACGGCGGGGGCGTCGGGCCGCTGCCCGGGTCGGCCTGGTGGCGGAACGTCCCGCTCGACCCCGACGCGGCGACGGCGGTCGAGGTCGTCTACGAGAACGGCGGGCGGAACGAATCGGTGTCGGTCCACTGGGAGGCGTTCGACGTGCTGCGCGAGCCGGGCGTCACCGTGCGCGCGGGGGATTCCCTGCTGCTGGCCCTCGGGACGGACGGCGATGGCCCGGGTACCGGGGAGCTGCGGGTGGAGGACGTGACGAACGTCGTCCTCGCGGCGGGCGGCCGCCTCCCGCTGCGGTTCGACGCGCCGGGGAGCTATGCGGTGGCGGGGACGCTCGGCGGAAGGTCGCGCACGCTCGCCGTCACGGTCGTCGGCGGCACGTTCGGCCGCGCGGTCATGCCGGTGTGGCGGGGGAAGGTCAACACGGTCCGGTTCCCCGGCATGCCGGTTTCGGCGCCCCCGCCCGTGACGGACGGGGTGGCCTGGCTTGTCTCGCGGACGGAGGAGGGTGAGGGATGCGCCCTCGTCCTCGACGTGCCCGGTGACATGGCGGCGGGCTGCCTCGCGGCCTACGTGGGGAACCCCGAGGCGGCGGTCCTCGACAGCGTGCGGCTCGGCGGCTTCGGCGTCGCCTACACGACGGACGGCGTCTACCACGCGAGCGAAGTGCTTCCCGACGGGACGGTCGTCGTCGTCAACCGGGTCTCGGCGTTCGACCTGCCGCCGGGCGTCTCCTTCGCGATGCGCTCGCAGAGCGGCGTCTGTTTCGAGGACGGGGCCGCGTCGATTTCGGTGGACGTGGATGCGTTCGACGGGATCGGCGACTTCTGGTACCGCTTCTTCGTCCCCGCCGGGCTCGCCAACCCCTGCCAGTTCCTGCACGCCTACGTCGATGGAAAGGAGATCGCGCAATGAGCCACGCAACGTTCCTCCCAGGGTCCGTCCTCGCGCCGGCCGCCCTCGTCCTCGCCGCGCTGCTCGCGGCGGCGTCCCTTGGCGGCACCACGCCCAACGCGCCAACGAGCGATCCGCCGGAGACCACGCCGGGTCCAAAGAAAGGGGATCCCGTGGGTGTCGTCGATGGAAGTGTCTACGCTTCCGTTGTCGATTTGCACATTCCCTGTCCGGGCGTCGACCTCGTCCTGAAACGTGCGTATGGGAGTTGGTCGACGCAGACGAATACACTCGGCTATGGTTGGAGCCATTCCCTGGACTGGCGGCTTGTCAGAAGCGGGGATGGGAAGAATCTGGTTCTCTACGCCGATGCGGATCCGGCGAGTGCCGGAACGGGCGAGACCCATCGGTTCGAAGAACTGGATGAAGCGGGGAAGACGTCGATTTCGCCTTCGGGAGGTTTTGTCCTCAGCAGGGTCAGGGGCAGTTTTATGGGTGAGTATGAGGTTCAGACGCCCGGGGCGCTTCTTTACCGCTTTAGTTCCGAGGGGGTGCTGTTGAAGATCCTCACTCCAGGTGGAATCGGAATCCGGATGGAGCGTGACGGGCATGATAGGCTGCTGCGCGCGGTGCATGACTGCGGCCAGTCTCTCACCTTCTCCTATGACGGAAGGGGAAGGTTGGCATCCGTCGAAACGCTCGATCCCTCTGTACGTGTCGTCTACGAATATGCCGACCTCGAAGGGACGCATGCGGGGGGGCTGCTTGTCCGTGCGATTCGGATGGATCATGGACGGGCGTCGACGAATCGCTACGCCTGGTGCAGACTGACCCGTGCGGGGGTGGTGAACGCGACGCCTCCGTTGTCTCCTCCGCGTCAAGAGACGAGGTGGGCCGTCCCCGCCCGCGTGGTCGACCCCTGGACATCCCTCTCCCTGTCCACTCATGCGGCGGCTATGGGCAGTGGTGGAGGCGGCACGATGAGTGCCGGCGGCATCGCGGCGGCGGCACGCGATGCGTATAGAACGCTGTCTCCCGATGGTGGTGGATTCGAGATGCCGGCGGGGTTTATTTCGGATCCGTTTGCGGTAAAGGTCTCCCTCGTGCCTCTTCCGTCGTGGTATCAGACCCCTTATCTCCTGTCGCAGACCGACGCGAACGGACTTGAGACCCATTATGAATATGAACGCCCGAATGACGGACCTTCCGTCCGCTGTACGCGTACTTTCATGACGGGAGGGCTTTTCGAGACGCGCCTGGCCCATCTCGGCGGCACCACGGTCGTACGCAGGCCCATTGCGGGCCGTATGGTCGTCGAAAGCCATGTGTGCGACACCCGTCGCCGTGAAGTCCTCGGTCTCGTCGGCGACGATCTCATATCCCGCCTCGAGAAGTTCGTGAAGCATTACCTCGGTATCTGTCTGGTT
>CAKULR010000213.1 GCA_934667295.1 uncultured Kiritimatiellota bacterium | reverse complement strand
CGCGCGTGAGGATGTCCCAGCCGTAGGCTTCGTAGCCGTTTTCAAGGGCGGCCTTGGCGAGTTCGCCCGCCGTGAAGAGGCACACGCCGCCATTCACGTAGTCGCCGCGCGGATGGCGGGCGAAGGTGAAGTCATAGGGCGGATCGACCGTGAACCACTCGGCGAAACAGTCCGTTGTCTGGCGGCGGCGCCTGAACTCCTCGATGGTCCTGCGGCAGTCGGCGACCGGCATGAGGCCGCGGTTCATGTCGTAGGCGGCGGAGAGCGAGAGGCGTTCGCGCTCGTGCGCGTCGACGGGCGGCACGTTGAGCGGCAGCTGGTGGAAGAAGAAGCGGCCGTTCCAGAGGTACTTGTACATCGCGGTCTTGAGCGCGTCCGCCCGCGCGCGCCAGGCGGTCGCCTTCGCCGCGCGGCCAAGACGGTCGTTCAGCCACGCGAGCTGCGCCATCGCCTGGTAGACGCCGGAGTTGTCGCCATGCATGATCGCCTGGGGCGTGGCGGGCGTCAGCGTCCGGTTCGTGACGGAAGCGGGCTCGTAGGTGAAGTCCCACGTGTCGATCGTGTAGCCGCGCTTCACGAGGCCGTGCGCGGCGTCCCAGCGCTTCGGATCGGAGGTCATGTAGTCGATCGCCTTTTCGAGACGCGGCAGGGCGCGCGCGAGCCAGGCGTCGTCGCCCGAGATCCGGTAGCAGTACGTCGCGCCCTCGACGAGCAGGTACTCCACGTCGGCCTCGATGTCCAGCCTGCACATGGCGAGGTTGTCGTCCGGAAAGAACTTCCGGCTCTCGGGCGCGGCATAGCGCCAATGGCTGTCGTCCGCCTGCTTGACGAGTTCGAGGATGCAGCCGTCCGCGCGCTGGTGCGCGAGCGTGAAGTCCACGTACCCCGCGTAGTCGTATTCCCAGTGGCGCATGGCCTTCAGCACATGGACGTGGTCGCGGATCCAGTTCTTGTTCACCATCATCTTGCGCCCGTCCACGAAGACGAGGGAGCGTTCGTCGTTGATCGTGTTGCGCAGCAGGTGGAGGAAGTCGCCCCAAGTCGGGTCGCCTGTCGTGAGGACGCCCGGCATCGCGAGATCCTTGTTGTTGAAGCGTCCGCAGGTCTTCCCCGTCCGCGCCTCCCGCATGCGCGGCAGGGCCTGGGTGAACGCCACGCGCCGCCCCTCGTTGAGCGAATACCCCTCCAGAAACGGCGGCGCCGCCACCGCCGTGCCCGCACCGAGCGCGAGCGCCCATCCGGCCAACGTACGCCAGAACAGTCCCTTTACCATGTTTTCTCCTCGTTTCGCCTTGTTTCCAGATTCAAGCATGCGCCGCCCGTTCCCGTGCCCTTCCGGCGGCTACAGCGTCACGCCGTCCTTGAAGATCGCGATGCCGTGGTCGCCGTGGACCTCGTTGCAGGCGGGTTCGCCGGAGGCGACGGCGAAGACCTTCTCCGCGAAGGCCTCCGCATCGGGATTCGCCATCGCATCCCAGTCGATCCAGTGCGGCTTCGACGCGGCAAGCGTCGAATTGGTGGCGATCTTGAGCGTGGGCACCACCGTGCCGAACGGCGTGCCGCGTCCCGTCGTGAAGAGGACGAGGTGGCAGCCCGCCGTCGCGAGCGCGGTCGCGGCGACGAGGTCGTTGCCGGGCCCCGTCAGGAGCGTGAGGCCGTGCGTGCGGACGCGCCCGCCGTAGTCGAGCACGTCCTCCACCGCCGCCAGCCCCCCCTTCTGCACGCAGCCGAGCGACTTCTCCTCCAACGTCGTGATGCCGCCCGCCTTGTTGCCGGGAGAGGGGTTCTCGTAGCAGACCTGCCCGTGGCGCGCATAGTAGTCCTTGAACCCGTTCACCATCGCGACGCACCGCTCGAAGACCGCCCGTGTGCGGCAGCGCTTCATGAGCAGCGTCTCGGCGCCGAACATCTCGGGCACCTCCGTGAGGACCGTGGAGCCGCCGCGCGCGACGAGTCCGTCGCTGAAGCGCCCGACGAGCGGGTTCGCGGTGAGGCCCGAAAAACCATCCGACCCGCCGCACTTCAGCCCCACCACGAGTTCCGAGACCGGCACCTCCACCCGTTCCGCCGGACGGTTCGCCAGCAGTTCGGCGATCAGTTCGCACCCGCGCGCGAACTCGTCCCCCGGATCCTGCGCGCGCAGGAAGCGGATGTTGAGGGACGGGTGGGACGGCTTGGAGGACGGGGTACCGAGGCGGGCCCTGAACGAGTCGAGCGTGTTGTTCTCGCAGCCGAGCGCGACGACGAGCACGCCGCCCGCGTTCGGATGGCGGGCGAGCGCGGCCAGGAGGTTCGCCGTCGTCTCGTGGTCGTCGCCGAGCTGCGAACAGCCGTAGGGGTGCGTGAGGGCGAACCCGCCGCAGGTGGCGGCGAGGCGTTCGCAGAGGCGGTTCACGCAGCCGACGGTGGGGATGACCCAGATGTCGTTGCGGACGCCGACGCGGCCGTCGGGATGGCGGTAGGCCCGGATCGTGCGGCCATCCCGGAGATCGCCCGGATGCGCGGCGAGACAGGCGACGTCGGGCGCGTAGGCGTAGTCCAGCGTGTCGCCCAGGTTCGTGGCGAGGTTGTGGACGTGGACGTGCTCGCCGGCGGCGATGTCGCGCGTCGCATGTCCGATCGGCATGCCGTACTTGACGACGTTCTCGCCGGCCCGGATGGCGCGGCGGGCGTACTTGTGCCCATCCTCGTGGATTTCAACGTTGTCGGCGGGGTGGATGACGAGAGGTCCATTCTTCATGCCCGGCATTATACCACAATACGGCGCGGCCGCGAACAGGGCACGGTCGTTGTCGGGAAGTTGTCACCGCCTTGCGTTTTCGCACGCCAGGGCGTCCGCCCGCGCAACCTCTGCGGCGAGCGCGGGCGGCAACGGCCACATCCCGACATTGCCACGGCAGGGAATCGGG
>CAKULR010000212.1 GCA_934667295.1 uncultured Kiritimatiellota bacterium | reverse complement strand
CCCCGGCTCCCTCTCGTCTTGTGGACCGGCGCGGAATTGGGTATACTATCCAATCTTGTGTCCGCCGCGCCGGGACCTGTTTCAATGTCGTTGCCGGGCGGGATGCAACGGAAGGAATATTGACATGAAGCAGTTGACGGCAGATGAACTTCGCGAGATGTACCAGAGCTTCTTCGAATCGAAGGGGCATGTGCGCATCTCCGGCGCGAGCGTGATTCCCGAGAACGACCCGACCGTGCTCTTCACGACGGCGGGCATGCACCCGCTCGTGCCGTACCTGATGGGGCAGATGCCGCACCCGGCGGGGACGCGCCTCACGGACGTGCAGAAGTGCGTGCGCACGGGCGACATCGACGAGGTCGGCGACGCGGCGCACCTCACCTTCTTCGAAATGCTCGGCAACTGGTCGCTGAACGACTACTTCAAGAAGGAGGCGATCAGCTGGAGCTTCGAATTCCTCACGCAGAAGCTCGGCTTCAAGCCGGAGCAGCTGAACGTGACGGTGTTTCGCGGCGAGGGCAGGGAGGGCGACGAGGGGTACATCCCCGCCGACGAGGAGGCCGTCGCGATCTGGAAGTCCGTGGGCATCCCGGACGAGCGCATCTTCCGTCTGCCGCGCGAGGACAACTGGTGGGGCCCGGCCGGGACGACGGGTCCGTGCGGACCCGACACCGAGATGTTCATCGACACGGGCAAGCCGAAGTGCGGGCCCAACTGCCGCCCCGGCTGCCACTGCGGCAAGTACGTCGAGATCTGGAACGACGTCTTCATGCAGTACAACAAGAACGAGGAGGGCAAGTTCGTCCCGCTCGGGCGCCACAACGTCGATACCGGCATGGGCGTGGAGCGCACGATCTGCATGATGAGCGGCGCCCCCACCGTTTACGACACCGAGATCTTCGCGCCGATCATGCAGGCCATCGACGACCTCGCGCACGTGCCGGCGGACATGGATCCCGCCGAGGTGCTGAAGGCCCGCCGCGTGATCGCCGACCACATGCGCACGGCGACGTTCATCCTCTGCGACCCGAAGGGCGGCGTGAAGCCCGGCAACGTCGGCGCCAACTACGTCCTCCGCCGCCTCATCCGCCGCGCCGTGCGCTTCGCCCGCATGATCGGCATCGCCCCCGGCTTCACGCTCAGGCTCGCCGAGGTCGTCTGCCAGAAGTACAAGCACGTCTACCCCGAGCTGGAGGTGAACCTCGCGACGTGCCGCACGGACCTTGAGGCGGAGGAGAACCGCTTCAACGCGACGCTCGACAAGGGCGAGGCGATGTACAAGAAGGTCGCCGAACAGCTCAAGGCCCACAACCAGACGCAGATCAGCGGCAAGACCGCGTTCAAGCTCTACGACACCTTCGGCTTCCCGCTGGAGATGACGTGCGAGATGGCGGCGAAGGACGGCCTGACGGTGGACAAGGCGGGCTTCGACGAGGCGAACCACAAGCACCAGGAGCTTTCGCGCACGACCTCCGCCGGCGCGTTCAAGGCGGGCCTGCAGGACAACTCCGCCGTCGTCACGCGCATGCACACGGCCACCCACCTCCTCCACGCCGCGCTCCACCAGGTGCTTGGCCCGACGGCGCTCCAGAAGGGCTCGAACATCACCGCCGAGCGTCTGCGCTTCGACTTCACGTGGCCGGAGCCGATGACCGCCGAGCAGAAGGCCGCCGTCGAAAAGCTCGTCAACGAGTGGATCGCCGCCGGCATCCCCGTCACGAAGAAGATGACGACGGTCGAGGAGGCGAAGGCCGAGGGCGCAATGGCGCTCTTCGGCGCGAAGTACGGCGACCAGGTGAGCCTCTACTCGATCGGCGACATTTCGAAGGAGATCTGCTGCGGTCCGCACGTGGAGAACACGAAGGAGCTCGGCAGCTTCAAGATCCTGAAGGAGCAGAGCTCGTCCGCCGGCGTGCGGCGCATCAAGGCCGTCGTCGGGAACCTGTCGTAGCGGGGCCGCCGGAGATGGACGTCCTTGCCGGTCTGACGGCGCGGTACGACGCCTATCTGGACACGTTCCGCGTGGACGGCGCCCTGCCGCCGATGATGGCGCTCAAGCGCCTCCACACGGCGAAGGTCGTCGAGAACGCGCGGCTCATCGCCGCCGGCGAGGGCTTCGACGCGCCCACGGCGCAGGTCTGCCTCGTGGCGGCGCTCCTGCACGACACGGGCCGCTACGAACAGCTGAAGCGCTACAACACCTTCCGCGATTCGGATTCCGTCGATCACGCCGTCCTCTCCCACAGGATCGTCGTCGAACAGGGCTGGCTGGACGATGGCCCCCTCCCCGCCCAGCCCGTTCTCGACGCCGTTCTCTTCCACAACCGCCGCGACCTGCCTGACGGGCTTGACGCGCTCACCCGCGCGGCGGCGCAGACGGTGCGCGATGCGGACAAGCTCGACATCTTCCGCGTGCTGGAGGACCAAATCGCGACGACGGACTGGCGGCACGACTGCCGGGCGGTCTGGAACCTGCCGACGACGGCGCGCCCCAACCCCGCCGTCCTCGCCGCCATCCGCGCGGGCCGCCCCGTCGACTACCAGAACATCGCCTCGCTTGCGGACTTCGTGCTCATCCAGGTCGGCTGGATGGTCTCCGGCCTCGCCTACGCGACGACGCGCCGCCTCTGCGCCGCGCGCGGCCACCTCGCGTTCCGCCGCGATTTCCTCCACCAGCTCACCGACGACCCCGCCGTCGACGAAATCTGTTCCCTCGTCCGTCCGTAGCGCGTGTGCTATACTACCCGCCGTGAACTCAAGGACTGAATTTGGCACCCATCTGAAACTCGCCGTGTGCGGGGCGTCCCACGCGCGGCGGATGACCTTCACGCTCGCGAACCTGCCCGCCGGGCTGCGCGTCGACGAAGCGGCGCTTGCGGCGTTCATGGAACGGCGCGCGCCGGGGCGCGACGCCC
>CAKULR010000211.1 GCA_934667295.1 uncultured Kiritimatiellota bacterium | reverse complement strand
ACGGGAACTGGATGTTCACGGCCGAGAAGATCACGAACCCGGACCGCGGGTTCGTGGGCGAGCCCGTCGCCGTGGACACGCGCGCCGTGCTGGAGATGCTGGACGCGGGGATCGTCCCCGTGATCACGCCGCTCGGCACGGGACGCGACGGCCACCTCTACAACGACAATGCCGACAGCGCCGCCGCCGCCCTCGCGAAGGCGCTGAAGGTCGGGAAGTTCGTCGTCGTCTCGGACGTCCCGGGGCTGCTCCGGGATCCGTCCGACCCGACGACGCTGATGAAGACGCTGCGCCTCCCGGACGTCGCGCGGCTGAAGGACGAGGGCGTGATCGCCGGCGGCATGCTGCCGAAGATCGAAGGTTGCGAGGACGCGATCCGCGCGGGCGTACACAAGGTGCAGCTCGTGGACGGGCGCATGCCTCATTCGCTGTTGTTGGAAATATTCACCCGCGAGGGTGTGGGAACGGAGATCACCGATGAGCAAGAGCCCTGAGATCATTGAAGACTACCAGAAATACCTGATGCCGACGTATGCGCCGGGCCTCGTCATCGCGAAGGCCAAGGGGTCGCGCGTCTACAATCCCGAGGGCGCGCAGTACTACGATTTCACGAGCGGCATCGGCTGCCACAACGTCGGCCACTGCACGGAAGGCGTCGTGAAGGCCATCCAGGAGCAGGCCGCGACGCTCGGCCACTGCTCGAACCTCTTCGTCAACGAGCCGCAGGTGAAGCTCGCGAAGAAGCTCGTCGAGATCTCGGGCCTCGGCGGCAAGGTGTTCTTCTGCAACTCGGGCGCCGAGGCGAACGAGGCGGCGATCAAGCTCGCGCGCAAGTGGGGCGCCGCGAACGGCGGGCGCTACGAGGTCGTCACGATGCGCAACGGCTTCCACGGTCGCACGCTCGCGACGCTCGCCGCGACGGGGCAGGACTGGTGCCAGGCGGGCTTCGAGCCGCTGCCCGTCGGCTTCGCCTACGCGGACTTTAACGACCTCGAATCCGTCAAGGCGGCGATCTCGGAGAAGACCGTCGCGATCATGCTGGAGGCCGTGCAGGGCGAGGGCGGCGTGACGCCCGCGACGCCGGAGTTCATGGCCGGCATCCGCGCGCTCTGCGACGAGAAGAACCTGATCATGATCTGTGACGAGGTGCAGTGCGGCATGGGCCGCACGGGCACATGGTGGGGTTGGCAGAACTTCGGCGTGCAGCCGGACCTCTTCACCTGCGCGAAGTCGCTCGCCGACGGCGTGCCGATGGGCGCGCTCGTCTCCAACGCGAAGTTCGCGGACGTCTTCCAGCCCGGCAACCACGCCTCCACGTTCGGCGGCAACCCGCTTTCCTGCGCGGCCGCGCTCGCCACGATCCAGATCATCGAGGACGAGGGCCTGCTCGCCGCCGCCGCCGCGAAGGGCGAGATGCTGCGCGCCGCCCTCCAGGCGTTCGCCGAGAAGTACGACCAGGTGCTCGACGTGCGCGGGCTCGGCCTCATGCTCGGCATGGTCGTGGACGGCGACCCGAAGGCCGTCGTCGATGCGTTCCGCGACTTCAACGTGCTCGTCCTCACGGCGCACGGCAACGTGGTGCGCTTCCTCCCCACCCTCTCGATGAGCGAGGCGCACATCGAGGAGGCGGTGGAGATGATGGGCGACGCCCTGGACGGACTCTGGGGGGCCGAAGCGTAAGGGAAAAAGCAAAGGAGGCGGATCATGGCAGTGCGTCGTCAGGGCCAGAAGGGGACGAATCCCCGCATTCTCATCGTAACGCCGGAGATCACGTATCTTCCGGAGGGCATGGGCAACCTCGCGGGCAAGATGAGCGCGAAGGCGGGCGGCATGGCCGACGTCTCCGCCTCGCTCGTGGCGGCCCTCTTCGACTTGGGCGCGGACGTCCACGTGGCCCTGCCGCACTACCGGCGCATGTTCCACGAGGAGACGGCCCAGCTCGTCGCCTCGGAACTGCGCGTCTATAAGAGCCGCATGCCCGACGAGCACATCCACCTCGCCGAGGACCGCTGCTTCTACTACCGCGACCGCGTCTACTCGCAGAGCGGCGCGAACCCCCGCCTCTCGCTCGCCTTCCAGCGCGAGGTGATCAACCACATCATCCCCGAGGTGCAGCCGGACCTCATCCACTGCAACGACTGGATGACGGGCCTCATCCCCGCCGCCGCGCGCCGCATGGGCATCCCCTGCCTCTTCACCGTCCACAACATCCACACGCACAAGCTCACGCTCGCGCAGGTGGAGGACGCCGGCATCGACGCGGCCGAGTTCTGGGGCAACCTCTACTACGAGTACCCGCCGGCCGACTACTTCAGCGCGCACGACACCGACCCCATCGACCTGCAGGCCTCGGGCATCTTCGGTGCGCACTTCATCAACACCGTCTCGCCGACCTTCCTCAAGGAGATCGTCAACGGCTGGCATTCCTTCATCCCCGACTCGATCCGCAACGAGATCCGCAACAAGTACAACGCCGGCTGCGCGACGGGCATCCTGAACGCGCCCGACCCGGCGGACAACCCGGCGACGGACGACAAGATCCCGTTCCGCTACGGTCCGGCGGACCACGCGGAGGCGAAGCGGAAGAACAAGATGGAGCTCCAGCGCGCCCTCGGCCTGGAGGTCAACCCCGATGTGCCGCTCTTCTTCTGGCCCTCCCGCCTCGACCCCGTCCAGAAGGGCCCCCAGCTGCTCGCCGACATCTGCTACCGCTTCCTCGACAAGCACTGGAGCGAGGGCGCGCAGATCGCGATCATCGCGAACGGTGCCTTCCAGAAGCCGTTCTGGGACATCCGCTCCTTCCACGGCATCGAACGCCGCCTCGGCGTGCGGGACTTCGACGGGCGCCTCTCGCAGCTCGGCTTCGCCGGGTCGGACTTCATGCTCATGCCGTCCCTCTTCGAACCCTGCGGCCTCCCGCAGATGC
>CAKULR010000210.1 GCA_934667295.1 uncultured Kiritimatiellota bacterium | reverse complement strand
CGGCGTCATTGAGCGCCACGTCCGCCGCCTTCGCCCGCGCCTGTGCGCGCGCAACGGAGATCTGCCCCACCGCCGGCCTCCCGTCGGCCGTCATCCGCACGATCTGGTCCTGGCGCGGATAGCGCATCTCCAGCCCGAAGCGGTTCAGCTTCTCGGTCAGGCGCTCCGTGGTCTTGAGCTCGTCCCACCGCGCCGCCTCGCGCACGCACTCGGCCTCCAGCTGCGCGAAGCGCCGCTCGACCTTCCCGATGTCGCGCGCGATCAGCGTACACCGCGAATCGAGCACGTAGTAGATCATCGCCATGATCAGGGCCGAGACGATCAGGGACGCAATGCCCATCGTGCCCGACTTGAGGACGGCGTTCTTCTTGACTTTCCTGTTCCTTCTCATCTCACATCCTCTCCGCTGTGCGCAGCTTCGCGCTGCGCGCCCGTGGATTCAAATCCGTCTCCCCGTCCGTCGCCGTGACCGCGTGGCGCGTCACGAGGCGCACGCGCGGCAATTCGCCCTCCCAGCGCGCGCCGCCCTGCTGGAGCGAGACCATCTTCCCGGCATGCGCGGCGAAGAACCGCTTCACGATCCGGTCCGTGATGCTCTCGAAGGTGATCACCGCGAAGCGCCCGCCCGGCTTCAGCAGGCCGAGCCCGCCCGCGAGCGCCCGCTCCAGTTCGCCCACCTCGTCGTTGACCTCCATGCGCAGCGCCTGGAAGACGCGCGTCGCGGGATGGTGCGCCCCGTGGCGCCCCACCGTCCGCTCCACCAGGTCCGCAAGCTGCCCCGTGGTCACGAGCGGCGCCTTCTCCCGCGCGCGCACGATGGCCCGCGCGATCCGCCGCGCCTGGGGCTCCTCGCCCAGCGTGCGGAACGTCGCCGCCAGCGCATCCTCGTCCTTCGTCGCGACCAGGTCGGCGGCCGTCAGGCCCCGCGACCGGTCCATCCGCATGTCAAGGGGTCCATCGCACCGAAAACTGAAGCCGCGTCCGGCTTCGTCCAGCTGAGGACTCGAAACGCCCAGATCAAGCAGGATCCCATCGACTTCATCAAAGCCCCTTTCCCGCACGAGCGCCGCGAGGTCGCCGTGCCGCCCGTGTACAAGTTCCACCCGTGCGCCGGCGACGGTCCTCAGGCGCTCCGCGCTCTCGCGCAGCGCCTGTTCGTCCCGGTCGATGCCCACCAGGGTCGCCCCGTTCCCGGCCCGCGCGAGGACCGCGCACGCATGGCCGGCGCGCCCCAGCGTGCCGTCGATGTAGACGCCGCCGGGCCTGACCGCAAGGGACTCCACCGTTTCCCCAAGAAGGACTGGTATGTGCATCCCCATTCCTCCCTAGAACTTCAGCTTCGCCATTGCGGCACCCAGTTTCGCCACCCGCTCTTCCGTCCCCTCGGCCGCCGTCCCCTCCGGCCAGATCGTGGCCATGCGGAAACCGCCCTTCAGGACGACAGATCCCTTCAGATTCGCAAAATCCAGCAGCGCGTCGTTGATGCGGATGCGCCCCTGGACGTCAAATTCCAGCATTTCCGACGCGGCGCTGATCGCATCCAGCGCGTCGTTGACCTCCGCGTCGCCAAGCGCCAGTTCCTGGTATTTTGCCAGCTTTGCCTCCATCACGTCCCGGGGGACGAGCTGGAGGCATCGCCGGCGTGGATCAGGTACCACATACACCAGATCAGGCCCCAGAGCCGCGCGCCACACGCTAGGAATCGTGAGACGCTTCTTCGGGTCGAGGCTACGCGCGAACGTGCCCATCAACGCGGTGGGCCGCCGATTCGTCGTCTCGACACTCTGTTTGCCTGGTTCTGACATTTGCTGACACTATTAAACACTATTCCCCACCACAAGTCAACCCGGAAGTAAAAGAAAACCCGGTGCGGACGCACCGGGCGGTGATTCTGGACAGGGGAACTGAGAAACGAGAATGGGCGGTGATTCTGGACAGGGGAACTGAGAAACGAGAATGGGCGGGAAAACACGTGATCAGGCGGGACTTCGGCGGGTTTCGGCCCGCTTTTCTCGTTTAGGGACCAGATGGCCGTTCCGGGCGTTTTTGAGAATTCCAGCCCCCGGAACGGGCCAAAACAGGGCAAACAATCAAGTGTCCGGGAAATCAAGTCGCCCTCCCGCGCGCCCTGAAGGCGGCGTGCAGGGCGCGTTCCGGGCATGGGAAGGCCCGGCGCAGGACGCCGGGCCGGAGGGTCGGAGAGGGGGTGGGTGCGGGATCACCGCGCCGGGCGGCGGAGGCGGCGCAGCTCGACGGAGAGGATCTTGACGACGAGGCGCAGCGTCCCGACGGTCAGCTCGCCCCACGCGCCGCCCTCCGCGAGGCGCGCGCCGAGTTCGGCGGGCGTCTCCCCCGGGCGGCCCGCCAGGCGCCCCTGCACGAGGACGCCCGCGACGTAGGCCTCCGGCGAGGGGACGCCCGCGCCCCCGATGCGGACGATCTCGCGCGCCCGGGCGAGGACCTGGTGGCGGCAGCGCGCCGCCTCCCCGCCCGCGAACCGGCACGCCGCCGCGTAGTCGCCCGCGTCCGCCGCGAGGCGCGCCATCACCTGGTCGAAGTCCGCCGCGCGGCCGACGTCGCCCACGTGGTGGACGCCCGCCTCCTCGTACACGACGCGGCCCCGGTAGGCGTCCTCCTCCCCGGGCGGGACGCCGAGGTTCCGGCACGCCGCGCGGAAGGTCCGCCAGAAGAGGCCGAGCTGGGCCTTCGTGAGACGCATGCTCACGGCGCCACCGCCCCGTCGTCGGCGACGTCCTCGCCCTTGGCCTCGATCCACGCCGAGTCGGTCTGCGAGACGCCCACGCCGTAGACGCCGTGCGCCTTCCTCCAGTCGTCGTCGTCCGCGCGCCAGGCGGCGAGGATCGCCGCCTTGTCCGGCGCGAGCTTCGCCGCCGCGAAGCGCGGGATCTCCCGCGCGAACTCCTCCGCGA
>CAKULR010000209.1 GCA_934667295.1 uncultured Kiritimatiellota bacterium | reverse complement strand
GGCGATGGCCCGGTTCGCCGTCGCGAACGGCGCGCACGGGCTTGTCTGCTCCGCCTTCGACGTGGGGGGCCTTTCCCCGAAGCTGCCCGCCGGGACGCTCTTCGTGACGCCGGGCGTCCGCCCGGCCGGTGCCGCCGTCGGCGACCAGAAGCGCATCGCGACGCCCGCCGTGGCCGTGGCCGGCGGCGCGACGCACCTTGTCGTCGGCCGTCCGATCCTCGCCGCCGCCGATCCCGTTGCCGCCGCCCGCGCCATCCGCGCCGAGATGGACATGGCGAAGTGAGGCCGTTTGTGGTATGATTCTCCCGAACGGGGATTCGGTATGACTGAACTGGAGAAGAAACTGGCGGCGAGCGCGGAGGCGGCAAGCAGGGAAGCCGTCGAAAGGGCGTTTGCCGCCGGGCTTTCCATCACCGTGCTGCGCGGCAACCGGATTGTCCGCGTGGCGCCCGACGGAACGGAGACGTTGGTCGAGGTGTTGACGTTCGATGACTAGGCGTTTCAGAATGGTCGCGGGACCGAACGGCTCGGGCAAGTCGACGCTGATGCGTCGGCTTGCCGCCGACTATGCCGTGAACTTCTACGACGTCCTGAATGCGGACGACATTTTCGCCGAGGTCTGTCGCACGAATGCCTATTTGCCGCCGATGCCCGTCGAGCCCGATGCGCTGTGCCGGTATGCGGAGGACTCTTCGTATCCCGATGGCGTGAAGGCGTTCTTTCGGTCACGCGCAATTTCCGTTGAAGACGATTGTGTGTTTTTCCACGCTGCCTCCGCCGTCAACACCTACACGGTTGCGCTTCTGACCAATTTCCTCCAGCACGCATGCATCCGCCAGGGACGTAGTTTTTCGCAGGAGACGGTCTTTTCGCATCCTTCGAAAGTCGACGCGCTTCGGTTCGCCAGGGAGAATGGTTATCGAACCTACCTCTACTTCGTCTCCACGGACTGCTGGAAGATCAACGCCGACCGGGTCGCCGAGCGCGCCCTTCAGGGAGGCCACGACGTTCCGCGCGAAAAGATCGAGGCGCGTTTCCGCCGTTCGCTCGACAACCTCTTCCGGGCTTTCCCCTACCTGTCCCGTGCGTTCTTCTTCGACAACAGCGGCGACAGGATGCGCTATCTGGCGCAGTGGAATGCCGAAGAGGGCTTTTCCATCGAACACGATATACATCTTCCGCATTGGGCGTCCTTTATGGAAATGTCCGTCCATGGGAAGGGAGGCAGACAGAATGCCGGACAGGATCATTGACTTCCATACGCATAATTTCCCCGGGAAGCTGGCGGCGCGGGCGCTGTCCATCATGTGCGAAAAGCTCGTGCCGGCGGCGCAGCGGCTCGGTTATGGGTCGCTGCGGCCCGTTGGCGACGGGACGGTCGCGACGGAGCTGCGGGACATGGACCGCTGCGGCGTCGACCGCAACGTGAACTGCCCCGTCTGCACGCACCCGGAGAACTTCGAGGCGATCTTCCGCCGTGCCGTCGCGGTGCGGGAGGGGGGTGAGGGCGCCGCCGCCGCCGACCGCCTGGTGCAGCTCGGATCCATCCATCCGCAGGATCCCGATTTCGGGCGGCACATCCAGATGCTCCGCGAGAACGGCTTTCGCGGCATCAAGCTCCATCCGAACTACCAGGGGATCAGCCTCGCCGATCCCGCGCTCGTGCCGTTCTTCACGGCCCTCCGCGACGCGGGGCTCTTCGTGATCAGCCACACGGGCTTCGACCCCGGCTATCTCGACGAGGCGAAGCCCGTCGCGGGCCCCGAACAGATTGCGGCGCTCCTCACGGCCGTCCCCGGGCTCAGGTTCGTGGCCGCGCACCTCGGCGGCGAGTGCGGACACGCCGCACATGCGACGGACGTCCTGCTGCCATTCGAGACCTGCTGGATCGACACCGCCGTCATGTACTTCCACGACGACAACCCGGAGGCGCGGCGCGTCGTCCGCGAGTGGCCCGCCGACCGCATGGTGTTCGGCACGGACTACTTCTGGCGCGATCCGGCGCATTTGATCAACTGGGTGAAGACTCTCCGCCCCGATCCCGACGACCGGGAACGGATTTTCCACCTGAACGCAGAAAGGCTATTGGGTCTGACATGAAAACCTTCAACGATCCCGCGAAGCTCCAGAAGTGGGCGCGCCGGCAGCGTCTGGCCGGGCGCACCGTCGCCCTCGTGCCGACGATGGGCGCGCTCCACGAAGGGCATCTCTCGCTCATCGCGGCGGCAAAGGCGAAGGGGGCGGACGAAATCGTCGTCTCCGTCTTCGTGAACCCCACGCAGTTTGGTCCGAAGGAGGACTACGCGCAGTATCCGCGCGACCACAGGGCCGACGCCGCCAAGTGCCGCAGGGCGGGCGCGACGGCGATCTTCTTCCCCACGCCCGAGAACATGTACGCGCCCGACCACAGCGTCTGGGTCAACGAGGACGGCGCGCTCGGCGGGTCGCTCTGCGGCGCGCGGCGTCCGGGGCACTTCCGTGGCGTCTGCACGGTCGTCGCGAAGCTCTTCAACCTCGTCCACCCCAACTTCGCCGTCTTCGGGCAGAAGGACTTCCAGCAGGAGACGATCATCCGCCGGATGGTACGCGACCTGAACTTCGACCTGGAGATCGTGGTCGCCCCCATCGTGCGCGACCCGGGCGGCCTTGCGCGGAGTTCCCGCAACGCCTACCTCTCCGACGACGAACGGCAGCGCGCGGTCACGCTCTCGCGGAGCCTCTTCGCGACGCAGGACGCCGTCGCGGCGAAGGGGCGCATTCCCTGGGCGGGCCAGCGCAGGAAGATCGTGAAGGCGCTCGAAGACGCCGGGCTCGTCGTTGACTACGTGGAAGCCGTCGAGGCCGACACGCTCAAGCCCGTCAAGACCCTCGTGAAGGGCGTGGCGGTTCTCCTCGCCGTCTACTGCGGCAAGCCGCGCCTCATCGACAACGCGGTGATGTAAGAACCGTTGAGAAGGGTTCCCGTGGAACGCAG
>CAKULR010000208.1 GCA_934667295.1 uncultured Kiritimatiellota bacterium | reverse complement strand
CGGGACAACCCGCCGCCGGCACGGTCGTGCGCTTCGCCGTGCGGGACAACGCCCTCGTCGCGCACGTCCTGCGATCCGGCACGCTGCTCCTCGTGCGGTAGGCGCGGACGCAATGAATTGCGTCCCTCCCGGGAGGGTCGCGCTTGTCGCGACCGCCGCGTCGGCGCCCCGGGAGGGTCGCAGCTTGCTGCGACCGATATGTCCGCGTCGATTTGGTATACTGGAACCGCTTTGAAACCGACCATGAACACTGCGATTCCCCTTGAAGAGAAATCGGCGGCCTGTACGCTCTCGGACATGGAGATCTTCATCTTCCCCGAGCTCATGTACGCCCTCGTCCTCGCCAACATCCTCTCGCCGCGCCTCTGGGCGTGGCGGGACCTCGACTGGTTCGCCGGCATCCGCACGATGCGCCCGAAGAAGCGCCTCCAGCGCCTTCGCCAGCACATCATGGACAACTACACGTTCAACCTCGACCTGGAGACCTGGGGCCTCACCACGCAGCAGACCGAGCTCGCCCGCTTCGCGCCGTTCCTCGCGCCGGACGAAATCGCACGCTCCAACGCGCTCTTCGGCTACCAGGGCGACGTCTACTACTACGACATCGACATCCGCCGCCACTTCGGCCTCGACAAATATTCAACCGATACGATCCCCTACTGGAAGACCGAGACCATCGAGGCCATGGACGCCTTCCGCCACAAGCCCGGCCACGCCGTCGGCGCGGGCGAGTGCGTCTCCCTCGCCGGGCTCTACGCCGCCGCCGCCTTCGTCGTCTGCGGCCTCCCGCTCGATTCGATCTACCTGATGGCGACGCCGCTCCACTCCCAGAACTTCCTCGACGTCGACACCGGCATCCTCACGAACAACCGCCGCCTCGTCACGAAGGCCATGTGGGCGAACGGCACCGTCATCTCCCGGCAGGCCCGCCGCGCGTTGGAACACGAGCGCGTGACGATCGTCTCCCACGCGACCGGCTACATCCACCTGCTCTATCCCGAGGCGACCATCTCGCAGGACGTGTACGCCGATTTCTCCCGTAAGCTCGCCGCCTTTCTCGTGCCGCCGGCGGACGCCGCCGACCAACGGCTCGTCACGCCCCGTCTGCCCGATCCCGCGCGCGTCGCGTTCCGCACGGACGAGGCCCCCCTCGACCTCACCCCCGAAATGGACTACGTCGCCGTTGCGCGGCGCCTGGGCGAACTGCGCGCCGTCAACCGGTCCGCCGCCCTCGCCCCCTACGCCGCGCACGACCTCGCGGCCACCGAGGCGGCCCCCCTCGTCCAGGCCGCCCTCCAGCGCTCGCCCGTCTCGAAGTCCGCGCTTTCCGGGCTCGCCCCCGCCGCCGTCCTCGAACGGATCGCCGCGCTGGACGCCGCCTCCATCTACGACGGCCCCGGGCGCGTCGCCCAGCCGGACGAGGTGTGGAACTTCGGGCGGGGCGACGGGCTTGAAAAATGCTTCCTCGCCGCCAATCTGTTCGGCGGCGAGGAAATCTGCGTCGAAGGCGGGGAAGCCGCCCTGTTGGCGGACGGCCGGGCGCTCTGCGCGTTCCCAACCGTCAAACGTCCGCGCGAGACGCGGATCGCGCTCAGAAGATAGAGGCGGCGTCCTGGACCTGCTGGTCGCGGCGCTTCGCGGCGGCCTTGCGGGCCTCCTTGCGCAGGGCCTCCTCCTCTTCGTCGGCGAGGCGCACGAGCGTATCGTCCCAGGCCGTGACGACGGTCTGGTAGTCCTGCGACGCGCCCGCGAGGCAGACGGTCACGGTGCGGTCGGGCGCCACGTCGAAGGCGTAGTACGGACGGCGGTAGCTGATGAGGCGCGCCCAGGTGCCGTAGCGCTTCTCAAGGGCCTCGATCAGGTAGTGGCGGCGCCAGGAGCCGCCGGGTTCGACGGCATCCTTTGCGCAGGCGCAGATCTTGGCGACCTTGTGGGTCTTCGGCGTGAGGTAGGCGTAGTAGTCGTCGAATCCGGGAAGGGGCTTCCTGGGCTTGAAGGCGACACGCAGGAGGGAGGGTTCTCCGGCCTCGCGCACCGTGTTCGTGTCGGCGATCACGTCGCCGAACTTCAGCCCCATGAAGGCGTCCGTCTGGATGTCCTTCTCCGTGTTGGACGCATCGACGAGTTTCGCGGCTGGGAGCTTCCAGCCGGTGTCGCCCACGTTGTAGCTCTGGGCGTATTCGCTCGTGGAGGTTTCGAGGATGTTCCCCGCCGCGTCCATGTTCGTGCGCGTCTCGCGGCGGCGCTCGGTGACGAGGTTGCCGTTCGTGGTGACGGAGCTTTCCACGAACGTGCGCGACACGGAGCCGTTGTCGTTCGTGGTGACGGAGGTTTCGGCCGTCTTCGTGGACATGCCCTTCTTCTCTGCGGCGTTCGCGGCCCCGCAACCGACGAGCAGCGTCAGCGCCAAGGCGAGCCCACAGGTTTCCATGCAGTGAGTTTTCATGTTTGTTTTCCTTTCTTGGCTTGTTCTTTCGTGTTAAGGGTGAGGGTAAAGGTGC
This sequence comes from uncultured Kiritimatiellota bacterium, assembly GCA_934667295.1. Classification (GTDB taxonomy): domain Bacteria; phylum Verrucomicrobiota; class Kiritimatiellia; order RFP12; family UBA1067; genus RUG572. The sequence goes on along the minus strand of CAKULR010000208.1, from coordinate 488 downwards.
AGCCGTGGCCGGGTTCGGACTGGACGGTGGCGTCGCCGCCGTGGAGCTGGGCGACGTGCTTGACGATGGCGAGGCCGAGGCCGGTGCCGCCGGCGTCGCGGCTGCGGGCCTTGTCCACGCGGTAGAAACGCTCGAAGATGCGCGCGCGGTCCGCCTCGTGGAGGCCGATGCCGTGGTCGACGACCGTGAAGACGGCGCCGGTCGCCGTGGGGGCGAGGGAGAGGACGAGGTCCGGCGAGCCGGAGTGGAGGACGGCGTTCTGGGCGAGGTTGACGAGGGCCTGTTCGACGAGGCGGGCGTCGCAGGGGAGGACGAGCGAGGGGGCGGGCTCGACGACGAGGCGCATGCCGACGGCCTCGGCGCGGGGGCGGACGCGGTCGGCGGCGGTCGCGAGCACGTCCGCGAGGTCCGTCGGCGTGAAGTCGTGCTGCGGGGCCTCCTCGCCGCGTTCGAGGCGCGCGAGGGAGAGGATGTCGCGCGCGAGGGCG